>NZ_JASBSF010000234.1 GCF_030149085.1 Microbacterium sp.
CCAGGCGAACTGCTTGGGGGCGGCATCCACCCACTCGGGTCGCTGCGGACGCGTGATGAGGGTGCCGATCAGAAGGGTGGGCGTGAAGCGGGTTCCGACGAACAGGCGCAGGAACATCTCGGCGGCGAACAGGATGCCGAACCCGCGCATGTACTGCAGGTCGCCGGTGATCACGCCATAGAGCCAGGCGCCGAAGCCCAGGAGGAACAGGATGCCGGCCGAGGCGCGCACGGCACGCTCGTTGATGACGGGGATGTCGATGCCGTCAACCCACTCGCCGATGACGGGCCGGTCGACGCGGTCGGCAGGGGACGGTGGCATGACGCAAACTATACCCTAGGGGGTATATGGGTCCGATCGGTGTGCTTCGGACCCGGTTCAGTCGCGCCGTATTGTGGGTCGCCCGCCCCCATACCCACACATCGGCGCGACTGAACTGAGCGCCAGATTCTTCGGTCGCGCCATGATGCGGGTTGGCGCGGCGCGAACCAGCGCAACAGCGCGACCGAATCCAGGCCCTACGCTGGCTGCGTGGACTTTTCCTTCGCTTTCACGCCCGACCTGATCGCGGTCTTCGTCACGCTGTTCGTGCTGGAGATCGTGCTGGGCGTCGACAACGTCATCTTCATCTCGATCCTCGCCTCCAAGCTCCCCAAGGAGCAGCAGGCGCGAGCGCGCAACCTTGGACTGACGCTCGCGATGCTGATCCGCGTCGGCCTCGTCTTCGCGGCGGGGTGGATCATCACGCTCACCGAACCGGTCGTGACCCTGTGGGGCATCTCGTTCTCGTGGAAGGACTTCATCCTCATCGCGGGCGGGCTCTTCCTCGTCTACAAGGCAGTCACCGAGATCCACCACAAGCTCGAGGGCGCCGAAGAGGAACACGGCGAGGGCTCGGGCGGCCGCAAGGGCGTGAGCTTCGGATCGGTCATCGCGCAGATCCTCTTGCTCGACATCGTCTTCTCGCTGGACTCGGTCATCACCGCCGTCGGCATGACCTCGAACATGGTCATCATCATCACCGTCGTGGTGCTGTCGTTCGGCATCATGCTGTTCGCCTCGCGATTCATCTTCGCGTTCGTCAACGCGCACCCGACAGTGAAGATGTTGGCGCTGTCGTTCCTGCTATTGATCGGCGTTTTCCTCATCGCCGAGGGCTTCCACATCAAGATCGACAAGGCTTTCATCTACGGTCCGATGGCCTTCGCGATCTTCGTCGAGGCGCTGAACCTCACGTACTCGTCCCGCAAAGCGAAGCGGGAGCAGAAGAAGCGGCAGGCTGTGCAGCTTCGGCCCCAATACCCGGATGTCGACGAGTCAGCCGCCGTCGCTGCGGCGCTGTCGAAGGATCCCGCCTCCGGCTCCGTCGGCCTGTCACGCAAGCCCGTGGTCGGGGAGGCGGATGCGGCGTCCGCGCCGCACCGGGAGGGACTCGGCTGATGGTCAGTCCGCGGCGGCCTCGGCTACCGCAGCGGCAAAGCGCGCAGCATCCGTGCCGTTTTCACGCACCTCGAACACCGTGCCGTCGATGACCAGCAACGGGACGTGGTCGACGACCTGGTCGGTGCCGGGAATCGGCTTGCCGAGCCACGCGTCATTGGCGGCGCTCGCGAGTCCCGCGTAGTCAGCGATCGCTGTCGACAGGTCGGATGTCGCGCCAGCCGTGGCCGCGAATCCGAGGAGTTCCTCGTCGCTCGGTGAGTGATCTGCCGTGACCTGGTTCTGCTGGATCAGTCCGTACAGCGGCAGGAGTGCGTCATCCTCGCCCGCCGCTGCGACGCCGAGGAGAAGTGCCGCGGCCCGGGTCGAGTAGTCGGTGACGTCACCGCGCTTGGCGCTCACGTACGTCATCGGATGCAGGGTCCACGTCGCCGTGCCATCGCCGACGAAGGCTGCGAGGTCGTCACCGATCGCCTCGTCGAGGCTCATGCAGTGCGGGCAGGAAGGGTCGCTCCAGAGCTGGATGTCGACCGCGCCGTCGCCGACGACGATTCCTGCTGTCGGGTCGAGGGGTGCAGGCGAGGGAGCAGTGGCAGCCGCCGGCGAGCAGGCGACGGCGACGATCGTGACAACGGGGATGAGGGCGAGGCATCCGACCATGCGGCGCCGAGACGAACCGAACACGGTGCCGTTCTACGCCGAGAGTCGGCGCATCGCCAATCGTTCAGTGAAGCCCACGGCGCTCACCCCTAATGTGGTCAGACCATATAGCGGATTCCGCCAAACGCCCGGCCAGCACCACTCCATAGCGTCGTCGCGGCGGTATCCATAAGGAGCGCGACACTACCCGGTATACATATCGCGCGCAGGGAGACTCGAATGTCGGTGAGGCAGAGCCTGTTGGCGATCCTGGCGCAGGGGCCGTGCTACGGCTACCAGCTGCGGTCGGAGTTCGAGCGGCGCACCGGCTCGAGCTCGTCGCTCAACGTCGGCCAGATCTACAGCACTCTCGAGCGGCTCGAGCGCGACGGCCTCGTTTCGCGGGGCGCACCCGACACGGACGGCCACATCTACTGGCAGATCACGGATGCCGGCCGCGGCGAGGCCCGCGCCTGGCTTGCGTCTCCGGTCGAACGCAACCCCGGAACCCGGGACGAGCTCGCGATCAAGCTCGCGCTGGCGACCACGCTGCCGGGGGTGGATGTCTTCGAGGTCATCGATACGCAGCGGCGAGCCTCGACTCGGCGCCTCGAGTCCCTGCGCAGGGCGACGTTCGGTGGTGAGATCGTCGGCGGACCGGAAGAGCTCGCCTGGTCGCTTCTCAACGAGTCGATGGTTTTCGGTGCGGAGGCGGAACTTCGGTGGCTCGATCACGTCGAGGCGCAACTCGCGGCGCGCGCCGCGCACGCAATGGTGCTCGAACTCGACACTCACCGTCCCAAGCGCGGACGACCAGCATCGACTCGGCCGGTGTCGGCGTAAGGCACGAAACCCTCATCATCGCTGGCGCTCCGAGCGCACCGGAGCGTCGTGCCGAGCGGAAGCAGGTCCTCGAGCGGGCTGTCGTGGGCGTGGTCGCCGAGGTAACGCAGCACGGTGCCACCGCGCTCCAGGTCCAGACGCACAGCGTCGGGCACAGGCGGCGCCTCGATCCCCTCGCCGAGGTAGAGGACTGAATCCACCACGCGGTGTGAGCCGAGGATGCCGGGGAAAGGCTGGTCGCCGCGAACCTGCAGGCGCTCGCGCAGCACCGGGCCTGCGGCGTCCGTCGCCTCGACATCGGCTGTGAGCGCGCCGCCGCGCTCGCCGGAGCGACCGAGGACGAGGGTTTCGCGGGCGATCACGGATGCTGCGGCGCCCAGTCGCACGGTCATCGACCGCGTGAGTGAGCCGGCATCGGTGACCACCGTGGGAAGGCCCTCCCACACGAGGTGAGCATCGGCGCCGAGGTCAAGGTGCGCGTGCCACTGCGATTGGCCCACTTCCTCTCGCCCGTAGACGATGAGCCCGCCGATGTCGACCAGGCGCACGGAGCATCCGGCGCCGACACGGATGTCGAGCTCGACGCGGTCACCCGGCATCAGCATCGCTCGGCCCGACACCAGCGCGATCTCCACGCAGCGCCCGCGGCGATGCACGAGGCGGGGGAGGACAAGCTCGCCGTCCAGTGCGCACGTGACAGAGTCGCCCCGCGTGCTCACCTCGACGACGGTGGGTCTCACGAGTGAGAGTGGTCCGCGTGAACGTGCAGTGCCCCGTCCGCGTGCGCGTGCGAGTGCTTGCCCTCCGCGTGAGAGTGCACGAATCCGCCGCCCTCGTCGTCGGCGTGGAAGTGCGGGGCCATGGGGCCGGGGTCCTGCGGGACGTGCGATCCGTCGCGGTGTGCGGCAAGGATCGACAGCACCCATCCGCGCAGGGCCGCGACTGATGCAGCGTCGGTGCGCGAGAGCGCGAGCACCGTCCGTCCGTCGCGGGCGAGGGTGGCGTCGGCGACCATCTGCTCGACATCTACCCCGACATAGGGCGCGAGGTCGGTCTTGTTCACGACAAGCAGGTCGGCCCGGGCGATACCGGGACCACCCTTTCGGGCGACATCGCCGCCCCCAGCTACATCGAGGACGAAGATCTGCGCATCCACGAGCGCGGGCGAGAAGGTGGCGGTGAGGTTGTCGCCGCCCGACTCGATGACGACGAGGTCCAGGGGCGCGAAGGCACGTTCCAGATCCTCCGCGGCGAGCAGGTTCGCGGTGACATCGTCGCGGATCGCGGTGTGGGGGCAGGCCCCGGTCTCCACGGCGACGATCCGCTCGGGATCGAGCACACCGGCAGAGCGCAGGAACCGGGCATCCTCGTCGGTGTAGATGTCATTGGTGATGACGCCGATGCGGATCTCTTCGGCAAGGATGCGGCAGATCGTCGCGATGAGTGAGGACTTGCCGGTGCCGACGGGGCCGGCAACGCCCAGCCGCAGGGCGCGGGGTGAGTGGTCAGGCACGAAAGAGCCTCCTGGTCGATTGGGCGTGGGCCTGGGCCCACTGTTCGGATTGCGGTGCGGAAAGGGAGGGGATGTCGGTGGGGTCGGTGATCTGCGCGATCAGCGGTAGCTCGTCCTCGATCTCGCTGCAGACCTCGACCACGAGAGAGACCAGATCGAGCGGGTCGCGAGGCTCGAGCTTGAGGACCGCCGCTGCAGCTGCCTGTATGTCTTCGTAGACGACCAGTCGCGCCAGATCCAGCGCTGGCATGTCTAGGCCCGCCGCGATGACCCCGAGCACGCACGCGCGCGGTGGAGGCGGGGTGCGGCCGCGCCAGGTGTGGATAGCCGAGTCGCCCGGGAGCAGTTCGGTGCCCACGCGCAGGTACCCGCGGGCGAGGTGGCGCGCGGCATCCCGAAGCGCGGCGCTCGGGGTGCGGGCGGCCCATGCCATCTCGACAGCGTCCAGGTCTCCGTCGACTAGGCGCACGTGGCGCGTAGCGACAGCAGTCCCCGCCTCGACGAGGGTCACCGTGGCTGCCCTGCCGCGCAGCAGGGCGGGAAGCTCCGCTGCCTCCAGGCCCGACATCAGCGCGGGCTCCACGCCGGCGGAGTGCGCGTGACCGCCGGAGGGCAGCCTGGCATCCGCGAGGAGCATGGCGGCGGAGGTCGAGGACAGTGCCATCAGAACAACTGGTAGAGCTGGGCCAGCGGCAGGCGGGCGGCGGGGGCGGGTTCGACGAGCTCGCCATCGATGCGGATGTCGAAGGTGTCGGGCCGGATGTCGATTCGTGGCAGCGCATCGTTGTTGCGCATGTCGGCCTTGGTGACCGCGCGGGTGGACTGCAGCGGCAGCATCCGGCGGGTCAGCCCGAGGCGCTCCTCGATCCCCGCCGCCAGCGCGGCGGGAGAGACAAACGACACCGACAGGGCGCCGCCGATCGCATCGCTGAAGGCGGGACGCATGAGCACCGGTTGCGGGGTGGGGATCGAGGCGTTCGGATCGCCGAGGGCGCCCCACACCAGCCCGCCACCTTTCATGACCACGCTCGGGCGGAAACCGAAGAACCGCGGATCCCAGAGCACGAGGTCGGCGAGCTTGCCCACCTGGATCGAACCGACCTCCCCGTCGATGCCGTGAGCGATCGCGGGGTTGACCGTGTACTTCGCGACATACCGACGGGCCCGCTCGTTGTCGGCGGGGAGGGAGGTGCCGAGGCTTCCGCGCCTGGCCTTCATGACGTGGGCGACCTGCCAGGTCCGAGTGATGACCTCGCCGATCCGTCCCATCGCCTGCGCGTCGGAGGAGGTGATCGAGATGGCGCCCATGTCGTGCAGGATGTCTTCGGCGGCGATCGTTGTCCCCCGGATGCGGGACTCCGCGAAGGCGAGATCCTCGGGCACCCCCGGGTTCAGGTGGTGACAGACCATCAGCATGTCGAGGTGCTCGGCGACCGTGTTGACCGTGTGGGGCAGTGTCGGGTTCGTCGAGCCGGGAATAACGAAGGGAAGACTCGCGATCGAGAGGATGTCGGGAGCGTGACCGCCCCCCGCCCCCTCGACGTGAAACGCATGGATCGTGCGCCCCGCGATCGCGGCGATCGTCGAATCCACATAGCCCGCCTCGTTGAGCGAGTCACTGTGCAGGGCTACCTGGAGGCCCCACTCCTCGGCCGCGCGCAAGCTCGCGTCGATAGCTGCGGGGGTCGAGCCCCAGTCCTCGTGGACTTTGTAGCCCGCCGCACCTGCGAGCGCCTGCTCTTCGAATGCCGCTGCCGAGACGGTATTCCCCTTGCCCAGCAGCAGGACGTTGACCGGAAGGGCATCCAGGGCACGATGCATGTGTTCGAGGTGCCAGGACCCCGGCGTGACGGTGGTGGCCTTCGACCCTTCGGACGGTCCCGTTCCTCCTCCGACGATCGTCGTGATCCCCGCCGCGAGCGCCTCGTGAATCTGTGACGGGGAGAGCAAGTGAACGTGCGAGTCGATCGCTCCAGCGGTGAGGATCTTCCCCTCACCGGAGATGACGTCGGTGGACGGTCCGATGATCAGCCGAGGGTCGACGCCATCGGCGATGTCGGGGTTCCCCGCGCGCCCGACCCCGACGATCCGGCCGTCGCGGATGCCGACATCGGCGCGCACGATTCCCCACCAGTCGAGGATGATCGCGTTCGTGATCACGGTGTCCAGGGCGCCATCGGCGCGCGACACAGTGCTCTGCGCCATGGACTCGCGGATCGACTTGCCGCCCCCGAACACTGCCTCTTCGCCGCCGGCGGTGAGGTCCCTCTCGATCTCGATCCAGAGGTCGGTGTCGCCCAGGCGCACCTGATCGCCGGCGGTGGGCCCGTAGATCGCGGCGTATCTTTCCCTGTCGATCCTGACCATCAGAGATCTCCTCCCTCGTGTCGGATGCGGATGCCTGCCACACGCCGATTCCCGCGCAGGCTCACCGCTGCCACACGCTTGGAGACCCCTGGCTCGAAACGCTCCGAGGTCCCCGAGGGAATGTCGAGTCGAAAGCCCGCAGCTGCCGCGCGGTCGAAGTCGAGCGCGTCATTCACGTCGGGCAGATGGATGTGGGAGCCGATCTGCACGGGGCGATCCCCTGTGTTGAGAATGATCAATTCGAGCCGCTCGTCTGCCACGCGGTCGCTGTTGAGCTCGATCTGCCCCGGACGAACCCGGATGGCTCCCGGTCCTGACGATGTTCCCGATGCCACGGTGAGCCTCTCAGTCGATCGGATGGTGAACGGTGACGAGCTTGCGTCCGTCGGGGAAGGTGGCTTCGACCTGGACGTCGACGAGCATGTCGGCCACGCCCTCCATGACGTCATCGCGGGTGAGCACGGTGCGCCCCGCCGCCATGAGTTCCGCTACCCCGACACCTTCTCTGGCGCGCTCGATCACCCACGTCGACAGGAGGGCTACGGCCTCCGGGTGGTTGAGCTTCACGCCGCGTGCCTGGCGATCTCTGGCCACCATGCCCGCCACGGCGAGCAGCAGCTTCTCGGTATCCGCAGGTGACAGATGCACGGGGCGCTCCCTTCGGCGTGGCTCCCTGAGGAGCCGGCGAGTCGGATCACTGTCAGGATGCTTGTCGGACAGTGTTCCGAGCAGTGACAGAAGTCTGTCATTTTTGCGTCAGTCACTCATCATTGTCATCGTCATGACGTGGTGAGAACCAGCGAAAAACCCTGTAATTTCAAGGCACTAGGCGGATCACCGCTCTGGCAGTTTTACATGGTCGACACATTCGAGTAATGGCAATGTAATGCCACGGGTCCATGGTGAACTCACCTGCAGCAGTCGGCGGTGTTCTGCCACCGGCGATTCGGGACCTCTTCGCTCAGACCTCGGCGAGGGGTCCCACCCCGCACCACAGATCCTCTGACCGGGCGAACGGCGCATCCGACGCGGAACGCCACGCAAGCGGTATTCGTCGCGCCATCCGTGCGGACGGTGCGGCTTGCGCTCTCGCACACGCAACCTGAAACGGAGCACAGCATGATCACCACTGGCAGGCGTCTACGGACGCTGCTTGCGGCAGGCGCCATGGCCTCAGCCGCAGCCCTCGTCCTCGCCGGATGCGGCGCCCGCACCGACGACGCAGCCTCGAGCGAAGCCCCTGCGGCCGCGGAGAGCTGCGTCGACACCTCGGGCGACACCGTCAAGCTCGGATTCCTCAACTCGCTGACCGGAGGCATGGCGATCTCCGAGACCACGGTCTCGAACGTGCTGCACATGGCGGCTGATGAGATCAACGCCGACGGCGGCATCCTGGGCAAGCAGATCGAATACATCCAGGAAGACGGCGCCACCGACTGGCCCACCTTCGCCGAGAAGACCGAGAAGCTGCTCACGCAGGACTGCGTCGCCGCGATCTTCGGCGGCTGGACCTCCTCGTCGCGTAAGGCTGTCAAGCCTGTCGTCGAGGAGTACAACGGCCTCTTCTTCTACCCGGTCCAGTACGAAGGCCTCGAGTCCTCACCGAACATCTACTACACCGGTGCCACGACCAACCAGCAGATCATTCCCGCCATGGACTACCTGGCATCGCAGGGAGTGAAGACCCTGTTCCTGGCGGGATCGGACTACGTCTTCCCCCGCACCGCGAACGCGATCATCAAGCTCTACGCAGAGGAGCTCGGCATCGAGATCGTCGGCGAAGAGTACGTGCCGCTGGATCGTGACGACTGGACGACCCAGGTTGCCAAGATCGTCGAGGCTGACCCCGACTACATCTTCAACACGATCAACGGTTCCTCCAACGTCGGGTTCATCAAGGCGTACTACGACGCGGGCCTCACTCCCGAAGAGACACCGATCATCTCGGTCTCGATCGCTGAAGAAGAAGCTCCCGCGATGGGTCACGAGGTCACCGGCAACTACGCCTCGTGGAACTACTTCCAGTCCCTCGACACCCCGAACAACCCGGCGTTCATCGAGGCCTGGCAGGCCTACCCGGGCAGCAGCGGCGTGACCTCGGACCCCATGGAGGCCGCGTACATCTCGCTCTACCTCTACAAGGCCCTCGTTGAAGCCGCTGGCTCCTTCGACGTCGACGCGATCAACCAGGCTGCCCTGGACAACGAGATCACGGTGGACGCTCCCGAGGGTGTCGTGACCCTCAACGGGGAGAACCACCACATCTCCAAGCCGGGCCACATCGGACGCATCAACGCCGACAACCAGTTCGACATCGTCTGGGCATCGGACGGGTTCATCGAGCCCGACCCGTACCTCGAGCAGTACTCCTGGTTCCCCGAGGACGTGCGCAACGCCCTCGTGGCAGCCGCGGGCTGACACACACAAGGCACTGCGGGGTCCCGGCCTGTCCGGGGCCCCGCAGCACCGGCTCTTCCATGAACACGCGCGAGAACAGAAGGGAGTGAACTCGAATGGATGCACTGATTCCGCCGCTGCTCAACGGCACCGCGCTGGGCGCCTTGCTGCTCTTGACAGCACTCGGCCTCACCCTGACCTTCGGCCAGATGGGGGTGATCAACATGGCGCACGGCGAGTTCATCATGGTCGGCGCCTTCACGACATTCCTCGTTCAGCTCGTCATCCCCGACAGCAACATCTCTATCCCTGTCGCGTTGCCCGTCGCCTTCGTCGTCGCCGGGCTCTTGGGCCTTCTGCTGGAAGCCGGAATTCTCCAGTGGATGTACCGTCGCCCGCTTGACACACTGCTGGTCACCGTCGGTGTGGCACTCATCCTGCAACAGGCTGCCCTGCAGATCTTCCCCGCCCAGGGAGTGCCGGTGGAGAACCCCGGCTGGCTCCAGGGCCAGATCAACGTCTTCGGCTACGCCTGGCCGCTGCGCCAGGTGTTCACTATCGGGCTCGCCGCGGCGTGCGTGGCGATCCTCGCCGCCTGGCTCAAGTACTCCTCGTTCGGGCGCCGGATTCGCGCCACGGTGCAAAACCGCGACCTGGCCGAGACCGTCGGGGTGCGCACCCGGACCGTGGACCGCATCACGTTCTTCGTGGGCTCGGGACTGGCTGGAGTCGCGGGTGTCGCAGCCTCCCTCATCGGGGGAACCAACTCCCAGATGGGGACCCAGTACATCATTCCCGCCTTCCTCGTCGTCGTGGCTGGGGGTATCGGGCAGATCAAGGGCACCGTGATCGCCGCCTTCGCGATCGGCATTGCGATGGCCTTCTTCGCCGACCTGACCAGCGGGAGCCTTGCTCAGGTGCTCGCCTTCGTGCTCGTCGTCGTCTTCCTGCAGATCCGCCCGCAGGGTCTGTTCACCGTCCGCACGAGGGGGTTGGCATGACCATCCTGACCAAGCTCAAGCCCTGGTACTCGCTCATCGGCATCGGCATCTTCGCCGTCATCCTCCTCGCGGTGGCGCCGTCGATCCTGACGATGCACTGGGTCAACAACCTCGGCAAGTACTGCGCCTGGGCGATCGTCGCCGTCGGGATCGGACTGGCGTGGGGACGCGGCGGGATGCTCGTCATGGGGCAGGGAGTCTTCTTCGGCCTCGGTGCCTACGCCATGGCCATGCACCTGACACTCGAAACTGCCGGCCCGGACGCGCTGCCCGGGTTCATGATCCTCTACGACCCGCTAGCCCCGCTCCCTGTCTTCTGGGAGCCCTTCCGCAGCCCCTGGTTCACTCTGCTGGCCATCCTCGTGCTGCCGATCATCGTGGCCGGCATCCGTGGTTTTGCGCTGTTCAAGCGCCGCGTCAAAGGCGCCTACTTCGCCATCCTCACTCAGGCGCTCGCGGTCGCGCTCGCCATCTGGATCAGCTCAACGATCCGCGAGACCGGAGGTGACACAGGCCTCAGCGGCTTCACGTCGTTCTTCGGGTACGACCTGAAGGATCCCGCCAACCAGGTGATGGTCTACCTCATCACCGCGAGTCTTCTCGTCGTCTGCATGGTCGTGGTGTGGCAGCTCTACCGCAGCCGTTTCGGCGAGCTGCTGCTGGCGACCCGCGACGCTGAGGAGCGCGTTCGGTTCCTGGGTTATGACCCGGCCAACGTCAAGCTCGCCGCCTTCGTCATCGCCGCGGTCATGGCCAGCGTCGGCGGCGCCATGTTCGTTCCCCTGGTCGGGATCATCACGCCGCAAGAGATCGGGGCCTCCGCGTCGATCCTCATGATCGCCGGCGTTGCCCTCGGCGGTCGGGCCTCCCTGTTCGGCCCGGTGCTGGGTGCCATGGCCATCGGATGGGGTCAATCGAGCCTCGCCTCGAGTTGGCCCGACGGATGGGTATACCTGCTCGGTCTGCTCTTCGTCGTCGTGACCCTCTTCCTCCCCAACGGCCTGGCCTCCCTGGTGGGGCGGGTCAAAGACCTGTTGGCGCGTGACCGCACCTCCGCACCCGCGCCGTTGCCGATCGAAGGCGAGGCGAAAGCATGAGTGAGAACGCGAGCACGTCGCCCGCAGCATCCGACTCGGGCGTCCTCGTCCCCGATGGTGAAACCTCCGTGACCGTGTCCCACCTCACGGTCAGCTTCGACGGGTTCAAGGCAGTCGACGATGTCGATCTGCTCATGCTCAAAGGGCAGGTCCACTTTCTCATCGGGCCGAACGGAGCAGGCAAGACGACTCTCGTGGACGCGCTCACCGGTCTGGTTCCCGCGACCGGAACCGCTACCTACAACGGGATGGATCTCGTCTCGATGAAGGCAAACAAGATCGTGCGTGCCGGCGTGGGGCGAACCTTCCAGACCGCGACCGTTTTTGACGAGCTCTCGGTGCTCCAGAACCTCGATATCGCGGGCGGTCTCCATCGCCGAGCCTGGGGACTTCCTCTTGCTCGGCGGGGAGTGCCCGAGTACGTGGAGTCCGCGCTGGAAACGATCGGCCTGTCCGGGCTTCGCGACAAGCCTGCCGGCATCCTCGCGCACGGGCAGAAGCAGTGGCTCGAGATCGGCATGCTCCTCGTCCAAGACGCGAAGGTCATGTTCCTGGACGAACCCGTGGCCGGCATGAATGCCGACGAACGGGACGAAACCGGACAACTGCTGCAGCGCATCGGCGACGAGCGCACCATTATCGTCATCGAGCACGATATGGACTTCGTGCGCAACTACGCGGAGTGGGTCACCGTGATGCACTCGGGCAAGCTCCTGGCTGCCGGGACTGTTGAGCAGGTGCAGGCGGACCGGCGGGTCCAGGAGGTCTATCTGGGGACGGCCGCCGACGCCGCCGTAGAAGGCGAGGGGGGCCACTGATGCTCGAGATCACGGGTGTTACCGCAGGCTATGGGCGCACCAAGGTGCTCCATGACGTCACCATCCAGATTCCGACAGGCTCCGCCGTCTCAGTGATGGGCCATAACGGTGCGGGCAAGACCACCCTGCTGCGGGTGGCGACCGGTCTGATCCCGGTCATGAGTGGGCAGGTACTCATCGACGGCGAGGATGTCACCAAGATGCCGCCCTCGAAGCGGGTGCACCGCGGCCTTGGCTACGTGCCGCAAGGGCAGCAGTCCTTCCCGCAGATGACCACGCTCGAAAACCTCCAGCTGGTGGCAAAGCGCAACTCCGACATCGACGAGGTGTTCGACCTGTTCCCGGTCCTCAAACAACTCCTGGGGCGAAGGGCCGGTCTTCTGTCGGGCGGTCAGCGCCAGCAACTGGCGATCGCTCGTACCCTGCTGACCAAGCCACGACTCTTGGTGCTCGATGAACCCACCGAGGGTATCCAGCCGAATATCGTCGCGGATATCGAACGGGTCATCATCGACCTCACGCGTCGTGGCGATCTCTCGGTCCTGCTGGTGGAGCAGCATGTCGGCTTCGCGCTGCGGTCGACGAGCACGTACTACGTGCTGCAGTCGGGTCGAATCACGATGAGCGGTGAGGGTGGGGCGTCGGCGATCGACGATGTACGCGCCGCGATGGCGATCTGATTCAGATCGATTCCTCGCGGCAACGCCGGTGAAACACACTCTCGGCACAATCCGAAGCAGACGACATCTCGGAGGTGAGAGTGGGTGCGCTGGGCATGCGGACCCTGAACCGTGCGGGCGACGCGCGAGCGGCTGCAGAAGACAGTCTTGAGGACTATGCCTTCCGCTACGTTCCGCGCTCCTTCCGCCGGTGGAGCGCCCTGTCCGTCGGAGGCACCGCACTAGGGTCGATCGCCTTTCTCGCCGACTTCTCTATCGGCGCCAGTATCGGGCTCGAGCACGGGACGGCAAACGCCATGCTCGGCATCCTGCTGGCATCCGTGATCATCTTCGCGGTGGGATTTCCCGTCGCCTATTACGCGGCGCGGTACAACCTCGACCTCGACCTCGTCGCACGCGGCTCCGGCTTCGGTTACTACGGGTCGATCATCACCACCGTCGTGTTCGCAGGATTCACCTGCATCTTCTTCGCGCTCGAGGGCGCGATCATGGCGCAGGGACTCGCTGTGGCGGTGGGGATTCCGCTACCGCTCGGGTATGTCATCTCGACCGTGGTCGTAATCCCGATCGTGATCTACGGGATGCGGGCGCTGGAGAGACTGCAGTTCTGGACGACGCCGCTGTGGTTGGCGCTGGCGCTGCTTCCCCTGATCTGGATCGTCGGTACCCAACCGGAGTCGGTCGTCGAGTTCGTCGAGTTCACGGGACTCTCGGACGGGGAGGTCAGTTTCAGCGCGATCGTTGCCAGTGCTGCGGTGTGCTTCGCGCTGACCCCGCAGCTTGCCGAGCAGATCGACTACATCCGGGTCATGCCGCCGCGCACCGCGCGAAACTCGCGCTCGTGGTGGGTGTCTTTTGTCTTCAGCGGGCCGGGGTGGGTGGTCTTCAGCGGGACCAAGCAGCTCATCGGACTGTTCCTGGCGGTCTATCTGGTCACGAAGGTCGATCCGATGATCGGGGACCGAGCAGTCGAGCCGGTCGCTCAGTTCTTGGGGATGTACGAGTCGCTCGTGCCGGACTGGCTCGCCTTGGCCCTCGTCCTGCTGTTGATCGTGATCGCTCAGATAAAGATCAATGTGACGAACGCTTACTCCGGGTCGCTGGCCTGGTCGAACGTGTACACCCGGGTGCGCAAGCGATATCCCGGGCGCACGGTGTTCGTGCTGTTCAACCTCATCATCGCGCTTGCCCTCATGCTCATGGATGTCTTCAGCCTCATCTCGTTCGTCCTGAGTCTGTACGCCAACGTTGTGATGGCCTGGCTCGTGACGATCTCGGCCGACATTGTCATCAACAAGCTGATCCTGAAGATCTCGCCGCGTTACCCCGAGTTCCGGCGGGGCATGCTGCACGACTGGAACCCGGTCGGCCTCGTATCTGTGAGCCTCGCCTCCCTGCTGTCGCTGCTGACCTTTGCCGGGGCGTTCGGCCCGAATCTGCAGCCATTCTCGGTGCTGATTGCTATTGGGGTAGCTCTCATCGTGACCCCGCTCATGGCGATCGCGACGCGGGGTCGGTACTACCTGCGCCGGTCCTCAGACGGCATCCCGACGCCGATTCTGGATGCGGACGGGAATCCTTCCGGAGAGCGACTTCGTTGCCACGTCACGGGGTACACCTTTGAGCGGCCGGATATGCTGATGTCGGCTGAGTTGGGGCCTCGGGGCGAGGTGCAATACGTCTCGTCGCTGGCTCTGACCCTCGACGATTCGGACCGATACGTCCTACCGCCGGAGCCGCCGCCGACGAGAGGAGAGCGCGACAGTGGTCGTTGACGAGACGATCGACACCTCTGGTGCGATCCTCGCCTGCGCGGCGACCCTGCTGCGACATCGGACATTCGAGGACATCACGTACCTCGATCTCGCCGAAGCATCCGGCGTGTCAGAGCGCACCATCTACCGCCGCTTCCCGACGAGGTCGAACCTTCTGGATGCGCTGGGTCGCTGGATCGAGGAGGAGCACTTTCGGATCGCCGAGTTCCACACGTTCGCGCAGTTCCGGGAAGCCGTGCGGAGCCGCTTTGCCGCGTATGCCGCGGAGCCGGCCTTTGCTTTCGTGGCGGCCCGGGGTGCCTCCCTTTCCCCGATGGGCGACGAGCAGGCTACGCCGATGACCGACGCAATCATGGTGATGCTGCAGGAGTCGGTCCCCTGTCTGAACCGACGTGACGCGCTGCGGATCGCCGCCAACGCCCGCTACTTCGCTTCCGCGCAGTTCTGGGCGCGGATGCGGACGGGCTTCGACATGAGTGGAGAGCAGACCTTCGAGGCCTTCGAGTTCGCGATGGGTCAAGTCCTCCCGCGCGAGACGAAGGCGAGCAGGGCGGCGTAGTGTCCGCGACCGACGCGGATGCCGAGTTGTCTGCCACGCAGTCGGCGATCCTCGCGGCATACGCCGAGCTGATCGAGGAAGTGGGCACGGATGACGTGTCCTTTCGCGTCATCGCGCTGCGGGCGGGAGTCGGGGAGCGCACGGTCTTCCGTCACTACCCCACGCGCGTGGACTTGCTGCTTGCGACATCCGCGTGGATCGAAAGGACGGCCTTCACCCGCCCGGAGTGCGAGTCCATCTTCGATGTCCCGATCGCGATTCGCGAGGCAATGGCGGCGTATGATCGGCGCCCCGAGTTGGCCTACGTGGTCGCCGAGACCTCGATGCGCGGCGTCAATGGTGCCGAGCCTGCCCCGTATCGCGAGGCGTTCAGCGCGCTCCTGAGGCACGAGGTCCCTTCTCTGGGAGAGAACGAGCGACAGCAGATTGTCGCAGCACTGTGTCACCTCGACTCGGCGGCGACCTGGGTGGCAATGCGCCGACAGCTGGGGATGAGTGGTCGCGACATCGCCGACGCTGCGACCTGGGCTGCGGAGGCGATTCTCGAT
>NZ_JASBSF010000238.1 GCF_030149085.1 Microbacterium sp.
AGATGCCCCCGCCGGTGACTACACCGCAACCCTCACCCTGACGCTCATCTGAGCATCCCTCCCTGGGGTGGCCCGTCGCGCTCGGGGGCGCGAGGGGCCACCCGCTCCTGCATGAACAGCCTCATCCCGCACCGGAGAACAATGACCGCCCGCGCACACCCGACCCGCGCCGTGACCGGCCTGCTCGCGATCGCCGCCCTCCTGCTCGCGTCTGCCGTCGCCTTCGACACTCCGGCAGCCCGTGCCGAGGAGGGCGACATCACGTGGGGCATCCAGCCCTCGACACCATCCGGCCCCGACGGGCGCACCGCCTTCACCTACCAGGTCGCGCCCGGCACGACCATCACCGACTGGGTCGGCGTCGTCAACGACTCGGCCGTGCCCGCAACCTTCCGTGTCTACGCCGCCGACGCAACCACCGACTACGACACCGCTTCGTTCACCCTCATCGGCTCCGACCAGGCCTCCACCGACCTCGGCAGCTGGACGACGATCGACACCGGCGCAAGCGCCTGCGCCGACACGAACGACGATGCCGAAGCGGCCTGCGCCGCATCCCTCGGTGTGTCGGTGACCGTCGATCCCGGAACCACGCAGAACATCCCCTTCACGATCGTCGTGCCGCAGGATGCCACGCCCGGCGACCACGCCGCCGGCATCGTCGCCTCGTACACGACACCCGCCTCATCGGGCGGCACCTCCGTGGTGCAAGAGAACCGTGTCGGCACGCGCATCTACCTGCGCGTCGACGGTCCGCTGACGCCGCAGCTCGGCATCCAGGGCGCCGTCGCCGGGTACGAGGGAACTCTCAACCCCATCGGTGCGGGCACGGGATTCGTCGGCTTCGACATCCTCAACACCGGCAACACACGCCTGTCGGCGCAACCGGCAGTGCACCTGACCGGGCCGTTCGGCATCGACTTCGGCACCGTCCAGCTCGACCCCGTGCGCAACATCGTGCCCGGCGGCACCGCGCACGTGACCGCACAGGTCGCCGGTGTCGCGCCGCTGCTGCTGCTGTTCGCCGACATCACGGTGACGCCCCTTCCCGGTGACAGCCTCGCAGACACCGACCCGCTGCCTGCGGCGGTCTCGAGCTCGGCGATCACCTGGGCGATCCCGTGGATGCTGCTGCTCATCCTCGCCGTCATCGCGGGCGTCATCGTGCTGATCGTCGTGCTGCGTCGCCGCTCCCGGCAGCGTCTCGCCGAGGACCTCGCCGCCTACGCCGACCAGATCCGCGCCGAGGCCCGCGACGAGAGCGAAGCGCGCGACGAGAGCGAGCCCGTCCGATGAGGGTGCTACGGCCCGAGCAGGGCGAGTGGGACGACGCCGACGCCATCGCGACGCCGGTACGCCGCTGGTCCGGTCGTGAGAACCAGCGCGTCGGCAAGGCGATCTCCGAGCCGGTCTCTGAGCCACACCAGGTGGCGCACGTCACGATCATCCACCGACGCTGTCAGCTTCACCTCGATGGCGACGACGCGGCCACGGCTCTCGAGCACGAGATCCACTTCGTGCGCGCCATCCTGAGTGCGCAGGTGAAAGAGGCGAGCCTCCGCCGCTTGCGCGTAGGTCTGGGCGCTGAGGGTCACGAGGCCCTCGAAGAGGCGACCCAGCGCGGCACCGTGTTGGGGACCGATCATCGCGTGCGCTCGCACCTCGAGCAGAGCGGCCTCGTCGAGGTCCATCAGTCGCGCTGCGAGAGCGGGATCGGCGAGGTGATGTTTCGGTGCGGAGGACAGTCGACCAAGGTCTGCGCCGAGCGGACGCCAGGCCTCCACCGGATCGAGCAGCCAGAGCTGGCTGAGCACATCACGGTAGGCAACCGTCGTCGGACGACTGGGCTTGTCGGACTCGCCGACTGTCGCAGCGTCGAGGATCGTCGTATAACTGGCGGTCGAACTCGTCGCCGACGCGTACGCACGCATCCACGCACGCAGCGACGCGGGAGCGCGTACACGAAAACCCTGCTCGACCATGTCACGTTCCACGATTCGGGCCAGGTAACCGTCGAGCGCGAGCCGTCTCGCCCGATCGGGCAGGTCACGGATCCCCGGGAACCCCGATGCCACGATCTCGCGGACGTAATCCGGCAGCTGCCATCCGGTTTCGCCCGCGATCTCGCCGGTGCCGGTGAGCAGTGCCGACAGCGAGATTGGCGGCCGGTCGCCCGTTCGTTCCGCGATCGAGAGTGGTCGCATTCGCAAGCTCACGATTCGGCCCGCTCCCGAGTGGACGGGAGCGACCACCGGGGCGGCGCTGCCCGCCAGCAGGAACTGGCCCCCGCTGCGGTCGCGGTCGACGGCACGGCGTACGAGATCCCATGTTTCGGGCACCCGCTGCCACTCGTCGAGCAGGACGGGCTTGGCCGCGCGAGTGAGAAGGTCCGCGTCGGCGGCCAGCCGTTCGGCGACATCGGCGCGGTCGACCGGCAGGACTGTCGCCGCGCGTCGACTCCCCGTCGCCGTCTTCCCCACACCCTTCGGCCCATCCAGGCTTATCGCCGCGAGGGCGGGGAACACGGCGTCGAGCTCGTCGTCGACGATCCGTCTCCGATAGGTTTCCACGCTCGCTACTTTACAGATCCCGGGGTTTCTACTTTACAAATCCCAGGTACTTCGCTTTACAGATCCCAGGAAATGGAGGCGGTCCGATGACCCGCATCCCCTCGCTCCGGCTGTTCGCCGCCGGTGCCACCCTTGTCGTCGCGGGCCTCGCGGTGCCGCTCACCTCAGCCGTTGCCGACGAACCGACACCCGCGCCGAGCGGCGCAGCAACCGTCAGTGTCACCGTGCCGACCGCAACACCTACTGCGTCGGCGACCCCCTCGCCCTCGACCGGGTCGCAGGGTGGCGGATCGAACGGTGGGTCCAGCACGACCGGAGGGTCGTCGAGTGGCACCTCCGGTACGCGGGGAAGTACCGGAGGGAGCAGTTCGACCGAATCGGGAGGCGGGACGACCGGCCCCGTCGAACCCACGATCGGCAAGACCCCCTCGACCACGGCCGAGCAAGCAAGCGTCGACAAGACCGCCTACGACGCGGGCGACACGATCACCGTCAGCTTCTCGGGGTTCACCCCGAACGAGAAGGTGCAGCTCGTGCTGTATTCCGACCCAGTCTTGATCGGCAACTTCCCCGCCGATGCCGCGGGCACCCTCACGCAGTCCTTCCAGCTGCCTAGCGATCTGCCCGCCGGAGCCCACACCGTGCAGCTGACCGGGTGGGAGTCGAAGAAGGTCGCGTCGGCGAGCATCGTGGTCGCGAGCGCCGCAACCGCTGCCGCCCCCGATGTGCAGGGCGTGCCGGTGTGGGCGTGGTGGATCGGGGGAGCACTCCTTGCGGTCCTCGCCGCCTTCGGCACCTGGTGGCTCATCCGCACGATGCGCGCCCCCGCCCCCGAGGCGAGCGCCGCATGACGATCACCGAACAGGCACCGCCCGAGGCATCCGGGGTCGTGGCCCCCGTGCAGATCGAGCCGGCGCCGCCCAAACCACCCAAGCCGCCGCGCAAGCCCCGGCGCCCGCGGCTGCCCCCACCGCCGCGCCCGCTCGCCCCGCGCGACGGACGGTGGTGGGCGGGAGCCATGATCCTCACGGTATCCCTGCTGCTGCTCGGGTTCGTCGCGCACGTCGCCGCGTTCTCGGCCTTTCAGCACTACCGCGCGCAGACGATCGCCTACGGTGACCTGCGCACCTCGCTCGCCAAGGCCGAGACCCCGGTCGGGCAACTGGTGAGCGAAGACGAGATGGTCGAACTGGGAACCCCGGTCGCGCTCCTCGACGCCCCCTCGATAGGTCTGAGTGAAGTCGTGCTCGAGGGCTCGTCGGGAGAAGTGCTGCGCTCAGGCATCGGGCACCGTCGCGACAGTGTCATGCCCGGCCAGGCAGGACTGGCGGTCATTCTCGGCCGCCAGTCCACCTACGGCGGCCCGTTCTCGCAGCTGTACCGGCTCGCGCCGGGCGACGAGATCACCATCACCACCGGACAGGGCGTTAACACCTACCGCGTCTTCGGTCTGCGCCGCGCGGGCGACCCCATGCCGCCCGACCTCGCGGCGAACAAGGGCCGCCTCGAACTGCAGACCGCCGACGGACTAGCCCTCTTCCCCTCCGGCGTCCTGCACGTCGACGCCGAACTGGTCTCGAAGAGGCAGCAGAACCCGAGCCGGGTCATGGGCTACGCGGCTCTTCCGCCTGCCGAGCGGGCCATGGGCCAGGACCCGAGTGCCTGGTTCGCCGCCTTCTTCGCGTTCGTGTTCTTCGCCGCCGCCGGAATCGGCATGTGGTGGTTGTGGACCCGCTGGGGCCGGTGGCACGCCTGGCTCGTCGGCGTTCCCGTGCTCGTCGCCCTCGGTGTCGTCACCGCCGACATCGTGATGAACGCCCTCCCGAACCTGCTTTGACGCCCCCCGACGAAAGATGACTATGACGACTGAACCGACCGCCCCCGACGACATCACCGAAGTGCACTCGTCCCTCGTCGAGTCCGCGGAGTTGACTGCTGCGCGGATGCCGATCGACGACGCGATCACGACGGATGCCGCATCCAGGAACGGCACCTCACCGGATGACACCGCGACCGCCGTCATTGCACCCGGCGAGACGCGCACCCCGCCGCCGCTTCCCGAGCCCGCGCCCGAGACTGTCGCTGACGCCGACACCGAGATCGCCGAGGCGCTGGCCGCGCCGCATCCGCCCCGCGAGCTCTCCACTCTCGAAGCCGACCAGATCTCGGCCTGGTTCGGCAGTCACAAGGTGCTCGAGCGGGTCTCGCTCACGATGCCCGCAGGCCAGGTCACCGCGCTCATCGGGCCCTCCGGATGCGGCAAGTCGACGTTCCTGCGCATCCTCAACCGGATGCACGAGCTCGT
>NZ_JASBSF010000245.1 GCF_030149085.1 Microbacterium sp.
CCGAGGGCTTGATGACGAACAGGTCAGCGCCGGGAACGCGACCCGAGACGTTCCCGCCGGTCCAGACGATCAGTCCGTAGCGAACCAGTTCGGAGTGCAGGCTCGCCACGTCGGCGCGCACACGGGCGATCGCTTCGCTGACGGCCCTGTCGAACTGGGCACTGTCGATTTCGGTCATCGATGAATCCTTCCGAGACACCCTCGTCATCGCGCTTGTCTGCACCGACCGGGCACGCCTGAATGTTACCGGTAACACTTCGGATCCGCCAGTCTTGACTGCTGCAGCGATGTCACCCGCGAGGTCAGGCCATCAGCGGCGCACTCGAGGCCCTGACGATGAGCTGCGCTGGAGCCGACACTGATGTAGGTCCTCCTGCCGAGGCCCCCGTGACCTCGGCGACACAGCGACGCGCATCACCGAGCACATCGACGCGAACCGTGGTGAGCGCCGGCGCATAGAACGCCGCATCCGGGTTGTCATCGAAGCCGACGACCGCGAGATCGTTCGGAACCCGGATGCCGCTCGCGGCGAGCCCTGCCATGAGCCCGAGGGCCATCTGGTCGTTCGCAGCAAGGATCGCCGTCAGTTCACCGGCCTGCACTGCGGCGGCGACCTCCGCAGCACGGTCCGCGCCGGATCGAGCTGACCAGTCTCCCCGCCACTCGTGTGTGAGGGACAGGCCGGCACGGTGGAGTCCCTCCTCGGAACCCTGGGCACGGGATGCCTCTTCCAGCCAGTCGACGGGGCCGCCGAGACGCCCGATCCGTCGGTGCCCAAGGTCTACGAGGTGTGCCGCGGCGAGCGCGGCGCCTTCGCGTTGCGCCGCCGCACCGTCGTCCGCGTGCAGCGCGGCTACCGGAACACCCAGTTCCCTCTCGCGTAGCGCGGCAACCATGCGCGCGTGTGGGGCAACGAGCACGAGCCCGTCGATGCCTTGAGCGAGCACGTGGGCTATCGCTCCGTCGATCGCGGCCGGATCGCCCGCATCCGCGTAGGCAGTCGCGATCCACAGGCCCGCCTCCCGTGCGGCTTCGGCGAGAGCCGCGATTCCCACCGTGGGGCCGTAGAGGGTGGCATCCGTGGCGATGACCCCGATGGTGCGGGTGGATGCCGTGCCGAGCGCTCGGGCGGCGTTGTTGACGCGGTAATCGAGCGCCCGCATGGCCTCGAGCACACGCATCCGCGTCTCGGGTCGGATGTTCGCGTAGTTGTTGATGACCCGCGACACCGTCTGGGTCGACACCCCCGCCAGGCGGGCGACCTCGCGCACCCCGGCAGGACGGGCCGGACGGGTGACATCGCTCATGGGCCCTCAGCGTACTGCTGAGTGCACCCAACGACGACGAGCGTCGGAGCGTTCAGAGTGCGCCGATGCGCGCTTTCAGTTGCGCCACGATCTCGGGGTCTACCTGGCCACCCGCGAAGGTCAGCACGGTGTTCACGGGCATACCCTTCGCCATTCCGACCATGGGATGGGTCGGCAGCTCGGGAACCAACTCGTCGATGATCGCCCGCGCCTCCGGGTCATCGAGCAACTGCCCGAGAGTGGTCGTGTTCAGATCGAACTTGCCAGCCATCGTGTGTTCCTCCATGGGCGAGGCGCGCACCCAAACGCGCACGCTCTCAGCTTCCCAGCGCCGGCGGCCGACGGCAACCGTCAGATCACGGAAAGGGCACTCTCCTGCTGGTGCGCGACAAGTCGCGCATACGCGCCGCCAGCCGCGAGGAGCTGGGCGTGCGTGCCGCTTTCGATAATGCGTCCCGCCTCCACGACGTGGATGACGTCGGCGGCGACGATCGTCGAAATGCGGTGCGCGATCGTCAGGGTCGTGCGGCCCTGCGCCGCGGCATCCAACGCCTGCTGCACGGTCCGTTCCGAGACGGTGTCGAGCGCGCTGGTCGCCTCATCCAGAAGGAGGACGGGTGGGTTCTTCAGCAGCACCCGCGCGATCGCGATCCGTTGCTTCTCGCCACCGGACAGGCGATAGCCCCGCTCGCCCACGATCGTGTCGTAGCCGTCGGGGAAGGACTCGATGACGTGATGAATATGCGCGCCGCGGCATGCTTCCTCGAGCTCGTCGGAAGAGGCATCCGGCTTCGCGTACAGCAGGTTCTCGCGGATCGACGCGTGGAAGAGGTAGGTCTC
>NZ_JASBSF010000246.1 GCF_030149085.1 Microbacterium sp.
CCCACCGATCGGGAAAACGCCGTAGCCCTTGATCTCGGGGATACCGGACTTCTGCAGCAGCTTGATCGCCCACCCGCCGGCACCGACGAACACGAAGCGCGCCCGCGTCTTGCCGGGCGTACGCCCGACCTGGTTGCGCCACGACACCTCCCAGGTGCCGTCCTTCAGCTTCTTCAGCCCCGTTACCTGTCGGTCCGTGACGACGCGACCGCCGCGGTGCTGCAGGTTGTCGAACAACTGGCGCGTGAGGGCACCGAAATCAACATCCGTACCCGCGGGAACACGGGTCGCCGCAAAGGGCTCATCGCTCGCGAGACGCTTCTGCATCAGCAGCGGTGCCCACTGGTTGATCACGCGGGAGTCTTCGCTGTATTCGATCCCGGCGAACAGCGGCTGCGTCTTCAGCGCCTCATAGCGACGCTTGAGGTAGGCGACATCCTTCTCGCCGCGCACGAACGTCATGTGGGGCGTCGAGTTGATGAACGTCGACGGCTCGTCCAGGATGCCGCGCTCGACCAGCGACGCCCAGAACTGGCGGCTCAGCTGGAACTGCTCGTTGATCGAGATCGCCTTGGCTGGGTCCACACTGCCGTCGGCTGCCGCCGGCATGTAGTTCAGCTCGCACAGGGCGGCATGCCCCGTACCGGCGTTGTTCCAAGCATTTGAGCTTTCCAGGGCGACATCGCCCAGCCGCTCATAGACCTCGATGGTCCAGTCGGGTTGGAGTTCAGAGATGAAGGTGCCCAGGGTGGCGCTCATCACACCGCCACCGATCAGCAGGACGTCGACGGGTTCGGTCACCGGTCAAGTCTACGGGCGGCTGGGACGATGTCTCGACGTCGAGAGATCCGGATCAGACCTGTGCACCCAGACGCGCCGCGACCAGCTCAGCGATCTGCACGGCGTTGAGCGCCGCACCCTTGCGGAGGTTGTCGTTGCTGATGAACAGCGCGAGTCCCTTCCCCTCGGGGGCCGACTGGTCGGCGCGGATGCGTCCCACAAAACTCGGGTCCTTGCCCGCAGCCTGCAGCGGGGTCGGCACCTCGTCGAGACGAACGCCCGGAGCATCGGCGAGGATCTCCCGCGCGCGCTCGGGCGTGATCTCACGCGCGAACTCGGCGTTGATGCTGAGCGAATGACCCGTGAACACAGGGACGCGCACGCAGGTTCCGGCGACGCGAAGGTCAGGAAGCTCGAGGATCTTGCGGCTCTCGTTGCGGAGCTTCTTCTCTTCGTCGGTCTCGTTCAGTCCGTCGTCGACGAGGTTGCCGGCGAAGGGGATGACGTCGAACGCGATGGGCGCAACATACTTCTCAGGCTCGGGGAAGTCGACTGCCGACCCGTCGTGCACGAGGCGGAGCGTGTCACCCTGGGCAAGCACACCCTCGACCTGGCCGAGCAGTTCCTGCGCGCCGGCAAGGCCCGAGCCGCTGACTGCCTGGTACGTCGAGACGATGAGGCGCTCGAGCCCGGCTTCGGCATCCAACACCTTCAGCACCGGCATCGCGGCCATCGTCGTGCAGTTCGGGTTGGCGATGATGCCCTTGACCGCCTGGTCGATCGCGTGCGGGTTGACCTCGCTGACGACCAGGGGAACCTCGGGATCCATCCGCCAGGCACTGGAGTTGTCGATCACGGTGGCGCCAGCAGCCGCGAAGCGCGGCGCGTGGGCGCGGCTACCGGTTGCCCCGGCAGAAAACAGTGCGATGTCGATGCCGGCCGGGTTAGCGGTGGCGACATCCTCGATGATGACGGTGTGCCCGCCGAACTCGACAGCGCTGCCGGCAGAGCGAGCGGTGGCGAACAGCCGCAACTCACCGATCGGGAACGAACGCTCCGCGAGAATCTCGCGCATGACGGTGCCGACCTGGCCGGTGGCGCCGACGACGGCGACGGAGAGTCCTGAATCGGAGATGCGGGTCATGGGAGTCGATCCTATCGGCCGGTGCCGGCGTAGACGGTCGCTGCACTGTCTGCATCCAGCCCGTAGGCAGTATGCACGACGCGAGCTGCCTCGGCGATGTCGGAGCCACGTAGCACGACCGAGATCCGGATCTCGGAGGTCGAGATCATCTCGATGTTGATGCCTGCGACGCTCAGCGCCTCGAAAAGAGTTGCCGACACACCCGAGTGCGTGCGCATCCCGGCGCCGACCACCGAGAGCTTGCCGATCTGATCGTCGTGCACGAGGCTCTCAAAGCCGACCTCGCCCTGGTCGGCGGCGAGCGCCTTCAGGGCGGGCGCGGCATCCTGCTTGGGAAGTGTGAACGAGATGTCGGTGCGCCCGGTGGCGGCAGCCGACACGTTCTGCACGATCATGTCGACGTTCGCGCCCGACTTGGCGACGATCTTGAAGATCTCGGCGGCCTTGCCCGGCACATCCGGCACCCCGATGACCGTAATCTTCGCCTGACCGAGGTCGGTGGCGACTCCCGCGACGATGGGTTCTTCCATGGTGACTCCCTC
>NZ_JASBSF010000252.1 GCF_030149085.1 Microbacterium sp.
CCTCGACCGGGGTGCGCCTCGTGACCGTCGACGCGCGCCACACCTTCCTTGAGGCGCTTGCCGCGGTGAGCGACCCGGAGGAGAAGCGCAAGATCATCGGACGCGAGTTCATCCGCGCCTTCGAGCGGGTCCAGCGCGAACTCGTCGACGAGGCCAAGGCCGACGGCGAACCCATCCGCTTCCTCGTGCAGGGGACCCTGTACCCCGATGTCGTCGAATCCGGCGGCGGCGCGGGAACCGCGAACATCAAGAGCCACCACAATGTCGGCGGGCTTCCCGAGGATCTGCAGTTCGAGCTCGTCGAGCCGTTGCGGACGCTCTTCAAGGACGAGGTCCGCGCCATCGGGCGCGAGCTCGGACTTCCCGATGTCATCGTCGGCCGCCAGCCCTTTCCGGGGCCCGGCCTTGGCATCCGGATCGTGGGTGAGGTCACCGCTGACCGCCTCGAGATCCTGCGTGATGCCGACGCCATCGCCCGCGAAGAGTTGACCAAGGCGGGGCTGGACGGCGAGATCTGGCAGTGTCCGGTCGTGCTCCTCGCCGACGTGCGGTCGGTCGGCGTTCAGGGCGATGGGCGCACGTACGGGCATCCGATCGTGCTGCGCCCCGTCTCGAGTGAAGACGCGATGACCGCCGACTGGACTCGGCTGCCGTACGACGTGCTCTCGCGGATCTCGAACCGCATCACGAACGAGGTGCGTGAGGTCAACCGTGTCGTGCTCGATGTCACCTCCAAGCCCCCGGGGACTATCGAGTGGGAGTGACGCGGAGCGGCGCTCACACTCGGGCGATGGTGCTGTGTGGCACGTGACCGTCGGAGCGGGCGAGTGGGAGTAGCTCCCACCGCTGGGGGTGCGTTGCCTGGGGCGCGCTACCTCGTCCTTGCGTCGCGGCTCGTTCCCGATCGCGACGGTGGTTTCACGATCTCGGTGCTCCGGCGGGCGCTCGATATGGCAGCCGCGGGCGCGGAGATCACGCTCCTGACGGTCGATCCGGGGGAAACTGCCGACCACGACACTCATCGAGCCGAGTGGGTGCGGCGTGGTCTCCTTGGCAGTGAGGGGAGTCTTCGGAATCTGTTCGATGACGCGCGCTCGGATCCGTCGTGGTTGCGGCGCTCGGCGATTCCGGGGCCGGTGCCGTCCTCCCCGTGGCCGACGCGGGTTGTCACCGACGGCTCGGGCGCGGCGATGCTCGACTTGCCGGTGGTGAGCGGCGATGCCGCGTGGCATCTGACTGACGCTCCGGTTCGTATCTACGACGGCGACGGAGACGTGATTGGGTGGCTGCCGGGGTTCGGTGGCCTCTACCGCGCCTGGCTGAACGCTGTCGCAGCCGAATCGGCGGATGGCGGCGCGGAGCGCGCCCCGGTTGTCGTGCTGTGCGAGGCGCGGCAGATCGGCGAGACGCTGGTCGCGTCTGGCGGACCTGCGCTGGATGCCGGCATCCGTGTGCTGCATACGACGCACGCCTGTCATGTCCTCTCCCCGTTCCAGTGGGACTCGCCGATGGATGCCGCATGGCAGCGGTGGTTCGAGATCGCAGACCGGTTTGACGGCGTGTTGTGGCTCACGCCTTCGCAGCGCGACGACGTCGAGCGTCGGTTCGGCGGCCGACTGCGGTCGTTCGTCGTGCCGCATCCTGCGCCGGTCGTGTCGGCGCCGAGCGATCCCGTTGCCGGCCGCATCGTCATCCTGAACTCGCTCATTCCTCGCAAACGCGTCGATCACGTGCTGCGGGCGCTTCCCGCGATACGTGCCGCGGTCCCCGCCGCGCACCTGTGCGTGTACGGTGACGGCGGGTCGGGTGCGCAGCTGCGCGCTCTGGCGACGGAGCTGGGCGTCGCCGATGCTGTCGAGTGGCTTGGTCACGTCGCCGATCCGGCGACGCAGGCCTGGGCATCCGCCGACGTTCTCGTGCTCGCGAGCACGAACGAGGGGCAGCCTCTCGTGATTCTGGAGGCGCTGGCGGCCGGCGTTCCCGTGGTCGCCTACGACATGCCCTACGGGCCCCGCGACACCCTCGCGTACGGTGGAGGGGTGCTCGTCAGCGATGGCGACATCGACGCCCTCGCCGCGGCGCTCATCGACGTGCTCTCGGACCGTGGCCTCCGTTCGGAGCTTTCAGCCTCGGGACGAGCAGCTGCGGCGGCGATGGATGCCGCGGCATCCATGCGCGCCCTCGGCGACGCGGTTCGCACTGCCCTGGTCGACCCCGTCAGCAGCTGACCCCTAGCGCCGCCGGATGCTCGAGTCGCAACGGCGCACAGGATGTCCGACGCGCCGGGCGTCTTGGGTGTGCGCACGGCGTGTCGGGTAGCGGATGCGCCGTTGCGACAGGGGTGAGGGGTCAGGCGCGCGCCGGATGCGGGGCGCGGGCGGTGCGACGAATGCGGAAGGGCCGCCCGACTCCGAGGAGTGGGCGGCCCTTCTGTAGATCGGTGCGTCAGTTGCTGCCGCGCAGGATCGCGAGGATTCGCAGGATCTCGACGTACAGCCACACGACAGTGACCATGATGCCGAAGGCGCCGAGCCAGGCGTACTGGCGGGGGGCGCCGTTACGCACACCCTGCTGGATCGAGTCGAAGTCGAGCACCAGCGAGTACGCCGCCATGATGACCACGAAGACACCGATGATCAGTCCGAGTGGGATTCCGAAGACCTGCTGACTCAGCAGACCGAATGCGCCACCGGCGATCGGGACATTGAAGATCATCAGCATGACGTTGATGAGCGAGAAGACGAGGTAACCGATCATCGCGATCATGAAGACCTTCGTCGCCTTCTTGGAGGCGCGCACCTTGCCGCTTGCGAACAGGGCCAGGGTGACGCCGACGACAGCGACGGTCGCGAGCGTTGCCTGGATGACGATGCCGGGCCAGATGAACTCGAAGAAGGCCGAGATCGCGCCGATGAACAGGCCCTCGAAGGCCGCGTAGCCCCAGATGAGAGCCGGGCGGATCTTCTTACGTGACGTGAAGATCACGACCATCGCAAGCACGAATCCGCCGAGTGCACCAATGATCCACGGCGCCATCGTCGGGCTCGGGTTCGCCGCGGTAACCGGGGCCATCGTCCACAGCCACCCAGCGACAGCCGTCACCAGCAGGATCGCGAACAGGCCGATCGTCTTGATGACGGTGTCTTCGACAGTCATCCGCCCGGTCTCGATCGCGCCGGCCGACGGCGCTGCGTAGGCACCCTCCAGCTGGGCGTTGACCGCGGCGTCCGTTGCTGCAGCCGGGGGCGCGTACTTCGTCTGCGCCCCGGAGCCGGTCTGGCCGCTCGTCGGGAAAGCGCGGCCCGCGCCCTGCTCCTGGAACGCGGGGTTGTTGAATGCGGGGTTGTTTCCAGCCGCCACGAGTTCACACTCCAAAGTTCGTGAAAAACAGCCGTCTGCTGTTGATCAAGGCTATCGGACGGGGGCACCTGAATGACCCGTGGCCGCTGTGAAGCCGCCATGAACGGCTAGCCTGAGCGCGTGAGCAGGCCCCTCATCATCGGCCACCGCGGTGCGCCCGGCTACCGTCCCGAACACACGCGCAGCTCGTACGAGCTCGCGATCCAGATGGGGGTGGACGCCGTCGAGCCCGACCTCGTCGTCTCCCGGGACGGGGTTCTCGTCATCCGTCATGAGAACGAACTGTCAACCACGACGGATGTCGCAGACCGTCCCGAGTTCGCCGGCCGGCGCACGATCAAGCGGATCGACGGGCTCGACCACTCGGGGTGGTTTGCCGAGGACTTCACCTGGGATGAGCTCGCGACCCTCCGCTGCCGGGAGCGGATTCCGGGCATCCGCCCGGGGAGTGCTGCCTTCGACGACCAGGAACCGCCGCTGCGGCTTCGGGACCTGCTCGCGCTGCTGGATGACCATCGCGCGGGTGGGCGTGAGGTCATCCCCGTCATCGAGATCAAGCACGCCGCCTACTTCGCGTCGCTCGGTCACGATATGGCGCGCCTTGTCGAGTCCGAGCTGGCAGCGAGCGGGTGGAACGAACGCCGCGTGGTCATCGAGTCGTTCGAACTGGCCATCCTTCGCCACCTGCGCGAGCGGGGCACGAGCGCTGAGCTGGTGTTCTTGATCGACGCCGACGGCATCCCTGCCGATCAACTCTCTGACCCGACCGCGCGAACCTACGCCGACTGGATGGCGCCCGACGGACTGGATGTCCTCGCCACCGAGGTCGACGGGATCAGCCCCGACAAGATGATCATCCTTGCCCCGGATGCCGAGGGCCGCGCAACCGGTCCGGCGCCGCTGGTCGACCGGGCGCACGCAAGGGGGCTCGCCGTCTTCACGTGGACGTGTCGGCCCGAGAACGCGTTTCTTCTTCCCGAGTATCAGACGGGCACTCTCGCGGAGTACGGCGATTGGCGAGGCGAGTGGGCGGTGCTGCAGAGGGCCGGTCTCGACGGCGTTTTCGTCGACCACGCCGACCTTGGCGTCGAGGTCTTCGGCGTCTAGGCCGTCGGTGAGGGTGTAGACGCCACGAGCGATGCGCGGGGGCCTCGGCCCCGCCATGGCCGTGATCGCGGCGCCGCTCGCTCTGGCGCGTGCGAGGGCAATCCCGAGCCGGCCCGGCGTGCTCGCTCCAGGACTCCCGCGGGTCCGCTCGAAGCCAACGACCCCCTGTCCAATGCTTGACAGACGGCGCCGGGGAAGCGAATCTTTGTGGCAGGGGTGACCTGAGGTGGATGGACCTGTGCAGCGCGGTGAACGGGGTCTGCAACCCACAGATCCCGGCGTGCGCGCGGAATCTGCGTCTGCGGAGCGCATTCTGCTCTCGCTCCAGATCCAGCCGTGGACGCAGTTTGCGTTGCTCGCCGCCACGGTCGGGGTCATGGTCACCGCCCAGATCTACGGCGACAGTGCGCTCACCCCGGCGGCCTTCGCCGGGTTCGGCTTCATCCTCGCCGGTGCTATCGCCATCGGCATCCTGGCCCGGTTGCGGCCCCGCACCCATACGGCGTGGATTGCGTTGGTTCCGCTCGCGGCGCTCGTGGGGATCCCCCTGATTCGGAACGATGCCGTCGATGTGGTCGACGGCATCGGCTTCATGATGGTCTTCCCCCTCGTCTGGCTCGGCGCCGCGTTCTCGCTGCCGGCGGTCGTGGTCGGTATCGTGCTTGCGGGGGCCATTCCCCTGATGCCGGCGATCGGTGCGGGCCGGGTGCCCGATTCTGCGCCCGAGTGGATTGCGTTCGGTGTGTTTCTCACCTTCGCTGCCCTCATCGCACTCTCGGCGTTCGGGACCGGTCATCAACTTCGACGGGAGGTCGCCAACCGTGAGGCCGCCCTTGCTTCCTCGGAGGCAGCAGCCGAGGCGAGGGAGCGACTTTCGGCCATCCTGCAGGCAGTTTCCGAGGCCACCGAAGACGCCGTTCTGGTCTTCGGCCCTGATGGGAGCGTCCTCACGGCGAACGACGCCGCCCGTCGCCTGGCCCGACTGGCCGGAATCGACTTGACCGGAGAACCCGCGCTGGCCGGTCGAAAGATCTACTCCGCAGATCGAAGGACGCCGCTGTTCCCCTCGCCACAGACCGTGACGGCACTCGCCCGCAGCGGCGAGGTGCGGGGCCGCATCGCGTGGCTCGGCGACACCGACCAGGTCGCGGTGAGCTATTCGGCCAGGCCGATCTTCCGGGGCGGTGAGCCCCTGGGCACTGTCCTCATCGCCCACGACGTCACCGACCTCGTGGAGGCGATCGAGGTGCGCGATCGCTTCCTGGATGCCGTGAACCACGAACTGCGGACCCCGCTGACCGTGCTCATGGGAGAGACGGAACTGGCGCAGACCGAGGAGGTCTCTCCCCGGGTGGCAGCCCGCCTCGAACGGGTGGATTCGGCCGCACAGCGCCTGTTCACCACCGTCGAACACTTGCTCTCGGCTTACCGGCACTCGGTGCGGGCGCTCTCGCACACGACAAGCGTGGCCCTGGCGGTCGGGGATGTGATCGAGCGCCAGTCGGGCCTTGCCCAAGAATCCGGGGTGAGCGTGGTCTTCACCGATCACGGCGCCGAAACGACGAGCGTAGACGCCCGAAGCCTCGGGGGCATCGTCGAGGAACTCCTGCGCAACGCGGTGCTCTGTTCCCCCCGAGGCGCAACCGTTTCCGTGGAGACACGACGTGAGGGGGACTGCCCGACGATCGAACTCACGGACTCTGGCGTCGGGATGAGCGACACGGAGCGTCGCCGCGCCTTTGATCGGTTCTATCGCACGGACTTCGCCCGCCAGCAGGCGCTACCGGGTGTCGGCCTCGGCCTGTCGATTGCCCGCAATCTGGCAGACGCGAACGGCGTTTCGATCGAACTCGAACCCGCCTCGACGGGTGGAACGTGCGCGCGGCTCACCCTGCCGCCAGCGATTTCTCCCGTGGATGCGACGGCGTGACGACCTCCGCCGGAGGGGCCGCGAGAAGCCGCCGTCCTCGCATAGGGTGGCACCATGGATGCCGCCTCTGATCCACCCGGCGCCGCTGCAACAGGCATTGTCGCGACCGGTCTGCGTCGCTCGTTCGGCAAGGTCGAGGCGGTTCGCGATGTCTCACTGCATGCGCGCGCCGGCGCGGTTACGGGGCTTGTCGGCCCCAACGGGTCGGGCAAGACGACGCTCTTTCTCATGCTCGCCTCGCTGCTCACCCCGGATGCCGGAACGATCCGCATCGGTGACGTCGATCCGATCGAAAGGCCGCACGCGGCCCGTGCCCTGCTGGGATGGATGCCGGACTCGCTCGGCACGTGGGGGGCGCTCTCTGCCCGAGAGACACTCATCGTCACCGGTCGGCTGCACGATCTTCCGAAGGATGCCGCGAGAGCCCGCGCCGACGAGCTTCTCGAACTCGTCGACCTGACCGCGCTCGCCAAAGCTCCTGCCCGCGTGCTCTCGCGTGGACAGAAGCAGCGTCTGGGACTTGCCCGCGCGCTGGTGCACGACCCGCGCGTGCTGCTGCTCGACGAGCCCGCATCAGGGCTCGACCCGGCTGCCCGCGTCGAGCTTCGACACCTGCTGCGCCGATTCGCCGCCGAGGGACGCACCGTGCTGGTGTCCAGCCACGTGCTCGCCGAACTCGAGGAGGTCATCGACGATGCGGTGTTCCTTCTCGAAGGGAGTTCCGTCGACTCGGGCGCAGCGATCGCGGCACGACGCACGCGCGACTGGCGCATCCGACTGCTGGGGCAGCCGACGGATGCCGCAGCATCCGTTGCCGCAGCGCTTGAGTGGCCGATCGAGGCAGTTCGAGTCGACCGTTCGGACGTGCTGATCCCGCTCGCGACAGACGAGGATGCCGCCGGGGCGCTGCGCCGACTCGTCGAGCGCGGCATCCCGCTGACGGAGTTCGCCCCCGCCGTCGGTGATTTGGAACAGACCTTCCTCGACCTGCGTGGAGGTGAGGGAGCATGAGCGGGACCCGCCTGTGGACGCTCGTCCGTCTCGACCTGACCCAGCGGGTGCGCAGCGTCGCCTGGTACGTGATGCTCGGCGTGTTCGCCGCGATTCTCGTCGTGGTGACTGCCCTGTCTTTGCTCTCGTTCTCATACGCGGGAGGTGCTGGCGCGGGCGCCGGTGTCTACTCCGTGGTCGTCTTCGTGGTGCTGCTGCTGGCCGTTCTCGTCTCGCCGACCCTGTCGGGAAACGCGATCAACGGCGACCGGGATGCCGCAAACCTTGCGCCCGTGCAGGTGACGCTCGCCACGACGGCCGAGATCGTGCTCGCGAAGTTCCTGGCGGCGTGGCTCACGGGTCTGTCATTCGCCGTGATCGCGGTGCCGTTCATGCTCGTTGCCGCCGTCAGCGGCGGAGTCGACCCGCTCGTCGTGCTGGTCTCTCTCGTGGTGCTGATCGTGGAGATCGCGATCATTGCCGCGATCGGTGTGGGTCTCAGCGGCATCGTTGCCCGTCCGCTGTTCTCCGTAGCCGTGACCTACCTGGTGGTGGCGGCCCTCGTCATCGGCACGCCGATCGCGTTCACGCTCGGTGGCGCGGCGATCCGCACCGAGGTCACGCAGTCGTACCGCAGCTACATCTACGACGACGCGACCGGCATGACCTCGAACCCGCCCCAGTGCGGCCCCTGGGAGAGCACCACGTACGAGGTGCCGAGGTTCGACACCGTGTGGTGGATTCTGTCGGCGAACCCGTTCGTCATCCTTGCTGACGCCACACCGGCACGCTTCGACACGAGCGGGTACCCCGAAGACCTCTTCGGAAACTTCTCGTACCTCGTCCGCAGTGCCCAGATCCCGCCGCAGGACACCGTGACCTGGGACGACTGCGCGCGGATGCCGCAGCCGACGCCCACGCCCGAGGAGATCTACAACCAGACGACGCCGAGCTGGTTCGTGGGCCTCGCCGTGCAGCTCGTGCTCGCGGGGGCGCTGCTGTGGTGGGGCGGGGCGCGCACCAGGACGCCGTCGCGCACGCTGCCGCCGGGCACGCGCATCGCCTGACCCGAATTCCCAGTAGCGTGAGGGAATGAGTTCGGCGGTGCGGCGCAGCATCCTCGCTGGTGCCACGGCAGTCGTTCTGCTTGCCCTCGGCGCTGGCGTTGCCGTGGTCGTGACCGACGCCCTCGGCATCCGGACCGAAGCCGCTGCGCAGATGCAGCCGCCGCCGCCGGCCGTTGCCCCCGCTGTGGATGTCGTCGCGCCGCCGCAGTTCACGAGCGTTGACGCGCCCAGCGGACCCCGCTACGAGGCTGCGCTCGACGAGCTGCTCGATGCCGTGGCCGATGCGCCGAGCACAGGTGCCGACGCGCCCCTGACGGTCAGCGCGGGCGATGCCCCGGATGACGAGTCCTATCGCCTTGAGGGTGACGCGGCAGCGCTCACGATCGTGGCCGCGGGGGAGGCGGGCGCGGTTCGGGGTCTCTACGACATCGCGGCCCGCATCCGTGCCGGAGAGCCGGCCGTCGTGGACGTGGGCGTCGAGGTGAGCTCTCGCCTGCCGTTCCGGATGGTCGACCTCGGGGCTGTCGGGGTGGTTCCGGTCGCCGAGGCCTGGGCCGCCGGGACCGACTACTCCCACGCATCCCGAGCCTTCGAAGACGTGATTCTGCCCGAGGCTCCCTACATCGACGAGGATGCGCTCGCCGAAGCCTACGACGAGTTCGACGCGTTTCTGCGGCACGTGCTCGCCGATGGATACACGGCCGTGGCCTTTCCGGGATTCGTCGAGTACGTGACGTTCGACGGTGTTGACGGTGTGTATGCGGAAGGCGACGATCACACGGCGCGCGCTCTGGCCCTGCGCAAGGCGTTCGCGCCGTTGTGGGATCGAGCCGACGAGCTCGGAATGGATGTCTTCCTCCGTACCGACATGCTCGCTCTCACGACTCCGCTCGAGCAGTACCTCGTGGGTCGGTTCGGCTCGCTCGACACTGCCAATCCGGAGCTCTGGGATGTCTACACGACGGGTCTCGATGAGCTCTACGCTGCAGCGCCGGCGCTGGATGGCATCCTGATCCGCATCGGCGAAGCGGGTGAGGTCTACGACGTCGACGGCTGGGACGTGTCCTCGAAGCTGGCCGTGACCGAGGCGCCTCAGGTGCAGGCGATGCTCGAGGCGTTCACGGGGCAGGCCGAGGCATCCGATCGTGAGGTGATCTTCCGATCGTGGAGCGTCGGGGTAGGCGCCGTCGGTGACATGCACACGAATGAGGAGTCGTACGACGAGGTGCTGACGGGAATCGACTCGCCAGCGCTGATCGTGTCGACGAAGTACACGCTCGGCGACTTCTACAGCTGGATGCCACTGAACGACACGCTCGCGCAGGGTGATCAGCGCCGCATCATCGAGTTCCAGAGCAGGCGCGAGTTCGAGAACTTCGGGGCTTTTCCGAATGATCTCGGCCCCGAGTATCAGTACGCGCTGCAGACCCTGCTCGCCGAGAACCCGAACATCGAGGGCGTCTGGGTCTGGACGCAGGACGGCGGGCCGTGGCGGGCCGGCCCGATGACCCTGTACCTGAAGACCGGCTTCTGGCAGCTCTACGAGCTGAACACGCAGCTTGCGGGAGTGTTGGCGCGGGATCCGGATGCCGACGTCGCGGCGGTGACCGCGGGATGGGCGCGCGAGTGGTTCAGCGACGACCCCGCCACCGTGTCGGCGATCGCCGAGGCGATGGCGCTCTCTCGGGAGGCGATCACGCAGGGCCTGTATATCGAGCCGTTTGCCGAGCAGCGGGTCTTTGCGATCGGGCTCGAACCGCCGCCGATGATGTGGATCTTCGAGTGGGACATCCTCACCGGTGATTCTGCTGTTCTCGATGTCATCTACGAGGTCTCGCGCGACCAGATCGACGAGGCGATCGCGGGTGGTGAGCGGGCGGCCGCCGCAGTTGATGAGATGCAGGCGTTGGTTTCGGGGACGGATGCTTCCACCTGGCGCGACCCCGCGATGCGCGAGGCGTTTGTCGGCACTCTCGCGTACGAGGCGGATGTGCTGCACCTGCTCTCGTCGTACCGGGCGATGATCCTGCATCAGGCGCAGTGGCACGACACTCTCGCGGCCGACGCGTATGCCGCGTGGCAGAGCGACAGGGATGCGTTCGTTGCGCTCGCGGCCGAGCACACAGCCACCTACACCGGCGATGTCGACTACCCGGCATATAACCTCACCGCCGCCCAGCTCGGTGTCGAGCGCGCGGACCGTGACCTGGCGATGGCGTGGCTTGCCCGCATCCTGCTGGTGCTCGCGGTGGCGTGGGTCGTCATCGGGATGCTGGCGGCGCGGACGCGACTTGTCGGTCGGCCAGGTGCCGCGGCGGCGCGGGCTACGTGGCTTGCAGCGACAAGGCCGTGGCGGGCACGAGAATCGACGCTCGGGATGCTGCCGCTTGACCGGTGGTTGCTGATCATCGTGCCGGGCGGTCTGCTCGTGGCGACTCGCGCCGTGCAGACCTCGTTCCTGTCGTGGACCCACCTGGTCGTCGTGCTCGGTGCATGGCTGGTATTCCTCATCGTCGTGCGCCTCTTCGTGCGCGAGCGCTCGCCGTGGCCGGTGATCGCGGCTGTCGGTGGTGTGCTGGTGTTGCGCAGCATCCTGACCCTGCTCGCTCTCTCGTTCACGGGGCCGGGCGGATACTGGTTCGCCTTCTGGACCGATCCGCTTCGCCGCTCGATCTACATCACGATCGCGTTCGCGCTGTTCGTGTGGCTGTTCGTCGCGGCGGGGTGGGCGCTCTCGAGCCAGTTCGGCGCCCGCCGCGCGACGGGCATCGTGCTCGCCGGTGTCGGGGCCGGGCTGGCGGTTCCCGCGGCGGTGATCGGGCTCGTCGGTCTCGAGTCGGCGCTGACGCTGTGGAATGACGAGATGGGGTTGCTGCCGTGGGGTCTCGCGCGGATCCTCGGCATCACGACCTATCTCGACATCCCGCCCGATACGCCGTGGTTCGCGGCGGGCTTCGGTGCTGTCATCGCGCTGATCGGCGTGTTCCTGGCGTTGACCTGGCGGCGTGACGCTGTGACACGCTGACGACCCTCGGCACGTCAGATCGGTCGCGGAACAGCGCTGTAGTGCGATCCGGACACAGCAGGCTCGGCCGGCGCCGCCCCGGGCTGTGCAGGTGGCGAAGGCGGGGTACGCCAGGGCGGGCGTTCAGGCGGTGGGGGTGGATCCCAGGCCCAGGCCCACGGTGCTTTCGTGCGAAGTCTTCGGGGTGGTGTCTCGGTTCCGTCCGGTGATCGGTGCCCGGGCGGCGGAATGAGGATGAACGGGCCGAGTCCGTCGCGGACGATGCGCCAGCCGTTGTTGTGAAGCTGCATGTGGTGGAACCGGCACAGCAGGATGCCGCGGTCGATGTCGGTGCGACCGCCCGCTGCGACGTGGTCGATGTGATGTGATTCGCAGTACGCGGCGGGCACCGAGCATCCGATGCCGGCGCAGCCGCCGTCGCGGATCGCGAGCGCAAGCTTCTGCTTCGCACTGAAGAGGCGTTGCTCGCGTCCGAGGTCGAGGGGGTTGCCCCGGCTGTCGACCGTGACATCGACGGAGCCGTGCTGGCACAGGGCGCGGTCGATGATCGCCCCGGGAAAAGCGTCTCCGCCATCCTCTGCGTGGCCCGTGGCGATCATCCGGCCGAGCGGGTCGCGGGCGCCCGCCTGGTCTTTGACGATGACCATGCGAACTCCCGGCTGGCGAACACCGAAGACGTCGGCGGCCTCAGCCACCGCGCCGGCACGCAGAACGTCGACGAGAAGGTCGTACTCGAGCTGCTCGTTGGTGCGCGGGTCGGCGATGAGGTCCGCAGCTGCGACACGCTCGGCATCCGTGACGAAGCGCGGTCCGCCGCGCCGGGGTCGGAGTGCCGCCGCAAACATCGACCGCACGAACAGCGCCATCTCGTCGTCGAACGCGATGTGGCCGTGATGCTGGCCGTGCTGGTCGATCCACATCCGAATGGAGCGCTTCTCGTAGCGGTTCTGGAACCGGCACGCCGCCCCTGTCGGGTCGAGGATGTCGCGCATCTGCCGTGCCCGGCTTCGCAGTTCCTCGACCGATGCTCCCTCGACTGCCTCGTCGACGAGTGTTCCCGCCGCAACCGACCAAGCGAGAGCCGCCGAGGCCGGGTCGATGTCCTCGGCGTCGGGCTCCCCGAGTCCGCCGCGGATCGCGTCGTGCTGGGCTGGTGTGAGTCGGCCCTCGAGCAGTGCCACCCGCAGCGGCGCGTGCCACGGCTCTCGTGCAGAGGCGGCAGTGCTCGGGAGATCCGCGTTGAGCGACAGTGCGTCGTCGCCGTCCCCGCCATCGCCAGCAGGGTCGCCGCTCTCGGCGTCCATCGGCGCCGCGGATGCCCCGCCCTCATCGAGCAAGGCCGCCCCGACGCGGAGCTGGCGCAGCGCGTCAGCACGGCTCCCGCCCGTGATCGACTGGATCAGCGCGGCAGGCGACGCGTGCCCCTGGCCCGCTGCCAAACCCGAATGCCCCTGTTCGCGTCGGGACCTGGTTGCCGCGACACCGGCGACCACCGACTGCAGGCGCTCGGCATCATTGGCGATCGCCGTGACGTGACGCAGCACCTCCAGCACCGACGCGTCCGACAGGGCCGCTGCGCCAGCGGGCAGCCCCGTGGGCTCGACATCCAGCTCGGCGAACACAGCGAGCTGATCGAGCCGCTCGCGCATTGCCGTGAGGATGTTCATGTCTTCACTACATCACCAACCTCCGACATTGGCAGGCCCGTCGCCATCACTCGAAAAGCGGCTGTGGACAGGGCTTTGTTTCAGAATCCTGGGGAGGAGACGACCGCCACATCGGATGCCACGCGCGAGGACTGAGGGTGGCACCGCCTCGTCGGGGTGGACGGCGAGCCAGCGCAGCGCCGCAGCGGGGCGAAGAACGTAGAAGAAGCGCTTCAACGAGGGCGCACTCGAGCGCTGCTGAAGCGCGACATATCGGTAGTGGCGGCCGACGCTGGCGCGATCCGCGACGGCCAGCGCCAGCGTCAACAGCCGATCGCGAAAGTCGGGGTCGCCGGAGTAGATGATCGGGGACCGCAGCCATTCGATCGCGGTGGCATTGCCTTTCGCTATCAGTCGCACGGTTTTCGCCAGATCCCAACCGTTGACATCGAAGACCGCGTCCAGAGTCGTCTCGATGACATCCCGCTCGGGCCACAGCGAGAGGTAGCGGTCTGGGGACCGCACGAAAATGAACCGACAGTCCTAGTCGCTGTCAGGCGAAGGGAAGCCCCACGCGCGGCTGCCGCTCTCGATCGCCCAGCGGATGCGCACGTCGTGCTCGACTGCCACAGCTGACAAGCGAGCGTCGATCTCGGCTACGACACGCGGATCGAGGCTCGGTGAAATAGCGCGCACGGCTCGAAGATACGCGCCGGTGAGCCCTGATCGACGCGACGGCGGGAGTCGAACCCGCTGCGCGACCGGGTATGAACCGGTGCCCGGAACCATCCGGTCCGCCGCGATGAGGACCCCACGCTAACCGCCACCCCTGACGTGCGGCTGCTGTGTTTCTGACCGTGACGTCACATGTCGTCATCCGTCGCTCGCGTGGCAAGGAGATGCTGGTGGGCGAGCCGACGCAGGGCAAGGATGGCGGGTTCGTACATCGCGGTGCCGAGCACGGCGTACGAGACCTGCTCGCTCTCGCTGAGCTCTGCCAGCGGGAGCAGCTCGGCCGCCGCGACCCGCAGGAGCGGGCCGGCGTAGCGGGCGGCGGTCTCGGCATCCCAGGTGAGCCCCGCCGCTTCGATGCCGCGGATCGCCGCCTCGAGTTGCCCGACAGCGGCGAAACGTTCGTCGTAGGTGAGCCCCAGTCGCTCGATCGTCTCGCGCGCGCGGTCGGTGTTCGTCTCGTCGGCGTACGGCGGCAAGGCGCTCACGGCCCTTCCGAGCGTCGCGTACGGCGTCTCGTCGGGCGCATCGATGAGGGACAGAATCTCCTTCACCCGCGCGAGCGGCAGCGCCCGAACGTCGCTGAGGGCCTGGATGACGCGCAGGCGCGCGAGGTGCTCGTCGCCGTAGTCCGCGCGGGTTGCGGAGGTCGCGGTGCCGCGGGGGAGCATTCCTTCCCGGATGTAGAACTTGATCGAGGCGACGGGGATGCCGCTGTGTTCAGACAGTTCAGAGATGCGCACGCTGCTCCTTGCTTGGATAGTGGCACTATCCTATATTGGGTAGTGAAACTATCCAATGCGCGCCGGCGGCGCGGAGAGTCGAAGCGGAGCATCCATGTCCCCGATCCTGTCGATCGTCGTCGGCGCCACCCTGCTGACGGTCATCACCATTGCCTACGGCGGCACCTTCGTGCTGCGCACGACGACCGGCGGTTATCCGTTCAACGGTCTGCAGAAGACGTTCTTTCGCGCCGGCCACGCGCACGCCGGCGTGCTCGTCATCCTCGGAATCGTCTGCGCGCTCGCGCAGGCGTCGGCGGGCGTGACCGGCGGATGGGAGTGGGCCGCGGTCGGCGTGCTCGCCTCGGCGATCCTGGTTCCCGCAGGATTCTTCCTGGCGGTGATCGGTCGCGATCCGCAGAAGCCGGGCAAGGCCATGGCGCTGCTGTGGGCCGGGGTCGTCGTGCTCGCGATCTCACTCGCCGTCGTCGGGGCATCCGTGATCGCGGCCGGGGTCGCAGCACTCGGCTGAGCCGCGGCACATGCCCGCCCCGAACGGAGCGACGATTCGTGGCGGGCAGCTGTGGGAAGATCGTCCTGACCCGCCGAGCCCGTCACCCGTTGGTTCTCGCAGCGGCGACGTGAGAGCGGAGAGTGGCGGCATGGCAGCCGTGGACAGCACTGCCGGGGGACCCGGCGCCGTGTCGCGGCGTCTGCCTGTGCGGTATCCGCTGACGTCCTACTTCGTCGTCGCGTTTGCCTTCTCATGGGTCATCGAAGTGCCGTTGGCTCTGGCCACGCTCGGTGTGATCCCATCGATCCCCGTCGCCGTGGTCGCCATTGCGATCGTTGTCGCGACGTTCGGACCGCTGATTGCGGCATTCCTCGTCACGGCGCTGATCGAGGGTGGCCCTGGCGTCGTGGCCCTGCTGCGCCGGTTCGTCCGGTGGCGTGTGGGTGTGCGCTGGTACCTCGCTGTCCTGGTGGGGATACCGCTGGTCATCATCATCGGGACCCTGCTCGTTCCGGGCGCCGGGGAGTCGTTCGATCCGTCGGCACTGGCGGCCCTGGTGGGGTATCCGATGGCGTTCCTCATGACCGTTCTGCTCGGCGGGCCCCTGGGGGAGGAACCCGGATGGCGCGGCTTCGCGCTGCCCCGGCTGCAAGAGCGTCATGGCCCGCTGCGGGGGAGTCTCATCCTCGGTGTGCTGTGGGCAGCCTGGCACCTGCCGCTGTTCTGGAGTGGGGTGTGGACCCCACCGACCGTCGCGAACATCGCGATGTTCACGGTCATGATCGTGGCGCTGACGATCATCATGACGTGGGTCTTCAACAACGCCGCGGGAAGCCTCCTGATCATGATTCTGATGCACGCCTCGTTCAACGCGTTCGCGAACAGAGTGGCTGCACCGCTGTTTCCCGCCCCGATCTTCACGGACTACGGACTGCTTCCGGTGCTCATCGGTTTCGGTCTCACGGCGGTGGTGCTCATCGCCGTGACCCGGGGTCGTCTCGGTTACGCGGCGACCACAGATGCACCGGGGTCTGAGCCGGTGCGATAGAGGGCGGACCGCCTGATATCAGCGCGAGAACGAGTCGGCGGCTCGGTCGAACTGACCGCCGCGACGCTTCTCGACGATCTCTTTGCCCAGCGGCATGAGCGACACCGGCACGAGCTTGAAGTTCGCGATCCCCAGCGGAATGCCGATGATCGTGATGCACAGCGCGAGTCCCGACAGGATGTGACCGATCGCCAGCCACCAGCCGGCGAGGATGACCCACACGACGTTGCCAAGAAACGAGAACACCCCCGAGCGCGGGTGGTCGACGACCTCACGCCCGAACGGCCAGAGCGTGTAGAAACCGATGCGGAACGAGGCGATGCCCCACGGAATCGTGACGATCAGCACGCACAGGATGACGCCCGCGAGCATGTAGCCGAGGAACAGCCAGAACCCCGACAGGACGAGCCAGATGATGTTCAGGAGCGTGCGCATGAGGTCCATTGTGGGAGTCGCTCCTGTGCGCGAGGTGGGATTCGGGCGAGCCGTGAGGATCAGTCGAGGCTGCGGCGGCGCTGGGTGCGGCGCAGGAGGCCGGCCGCTCCGGTGACGAGGAGGATCACGCCGAGCCCCAGGATCAGAATCGCCACTCCGGTCGCGGCATCCAGCGTTGCCGCCCACTCGACGGCGGCGCTCGGGCGCGACGGCTCCGACAGGAGCCACAGGCCGCCGATGGCGACGGCGGCGAAGAACAACCCCCAGACAACGGCTGCCCAGCGTGTTCGCGGAGCTTCGACGCCGGGGTGCGCGGGGGTGAGCTCTGCAACGCGCACCGGCGCCGCGGGTTCCTCTGCCGCCGGGGGCGTGAGGGGGACGGATGCGTCGCCCGACGTCGACGCGAGTGCTTCAGGCTTCTCCGGCGCGGGGGCCCGGAACAGCGGTGGCTTCTCGGACGCGACGACCTCGAGGGTCATCGTGTCGTCGCGGTCGTCGATGTCGGCGTTTTCGGTGGGGGATGCGGGGGTGGAGTTCTCTGTGGACATCGTGGTCACCTCGAAGTGGGTCGGGGCAGCGCCCTACGGGGCGGGAAGTGGAGAAAGGGTGGGAAGCGGCTCGGGCGATGACTCGCTGAGCGGGTCGCCACCAACGAGATTCGTGAAGGAGAGATAGACCTGGCCGCTGTCCTGGTCGAGGACGACGCGCTGTGTGGTCTGTACGGGGGTTTGGGGGTAGGCGAGAACCATCTGCAGCCTGCCGTTATCGTCGGTGGGCACTCGTTGGGGACCCACGTGCTCCTGGTTCCCCTCATCCCAGCGGTCGTACCAGACTTCGGTGGTCCCCAGGGACGCGTTGAGATCCAGCGCGACGCCGGGGACCACCGTGATGGTCGTGTAGCCGTCGCCCTTGCGGATAAGCAGCGGCGGCGGTTGCTCCGTGGGGAGCGGCTGAATGGTGAGGTAGAGTTCGCCGTCCTCCTGCGATATGACTCCCTGAGGCTCCGTCGAGTTCTCGATGGTGATGTGAAAACGTGCCTGGTACTCGGAGGCATACGTCACGATGGGTGGAATCGTGGCTGCCACCGTCCCGCCGAACAGTGCGACCACTGTCGCAAACGCCAGGAAGCCGCTACGCCGACGCATGAGCCCGGCGACGATCATCGACACCGCGAGCACGAGGGTCGCGGTGAACAATCCGTATGCCCCGGCGGTGCTCGTGTTCGCCGGATCGATCGCCGTATGCCAGATCGCGGCTCCCGCACCGGCGACGAGAGCGATCCCGAGCACCGACACCACGAACGCGCCGCTGGCACGTGGACGGGACAGGCGACGGATGCGGCGCTTCTCGTTCGCGGCTGTCGCGAATGCTGCGGCCTCGGCCTCGCGCTCGCGCCGGGCCTGATCGCGGGCGATGCGATCGGCATCCTTCTGCGAGCGACGCCACGCGTCGTTCTCTGCACGCCACGCGTCGTGGCGGGCGCGCCACTCGGCGATCTCGGCGTTGCCGGCGCCCCGCTCAGGAGGCAGCGGTTCGGCCGGGGGCGCAGTCGGCGTTGCATCCGCTGCAGTGTTCTCGCTTGCTGCCTGGGATGCTGAGGGGGAGGAGGCGCCAGCGTCCCTCGCGGGACGAGCGCTCGCACGAGCGAGCAGGATCACGAGCCCCACCACGAGTGCGAGTCCGATGATCCAACCGATGATCCCGATCGGGCCGGTGTTCCACCCGGGCATCATCCAGCCGAACCACGGCACGACCGGAACGAAGCCGACCACCAGCAGGATGATGATCGCGACCATGGCCGGATCGAAGCGTCGCCGCGTCGCCTCCCGCAGGTGTATGCGTCCGCCGACATCGGGCAGCAGCGCCCACGCGACCGCGTAGAGCAGCAGCATCGGAAACCCGAGCACTGCCGCCACGACCACGATGCCGCGCACGATCGCTGCGTCGACACGGATGCGGGCAGCGATACCGGCGCAGACACCGCCGAGCCAGCCGTCGGCGCGGACGACACCGAGTCCCCGGACCCAGGCGAAGAACCGGTCCGAACCAGTCGGCGCTGCCGGCCGCTGGGGAGGCAGACCCGGATCGGTCGCGGGAGGTTCCGTCGAAGTGTTCATGGTTCGATCGTGGCGGACGGGGATGTCTCGGGGCGATGGGGTGATCCCCTGAGTGGACCCTGATTCCGGAGGTCCCGGGTACCTGCTGCCGGCATCCGGGTGATTGGATGGCGGCATGTCGTCGGCCACCGCCTTGCCCGCGCGCCCGCCCCTGCAACGGCCGCGCGCGTGCCTCGTGTCGGGGACCTCGGAGGGTCTTGCCGCACACCTCGGGTGGAGCATTCTCGCGGTACGGATGCTGTTCATCGCGCTCTGCCTCCTGTGGGGTGCGGGCATCTTGCTCTACCTGTGGATCTGGGTCTTCACCCCGTGGCAGGACGGCGATGAGGCGCCCTCTCGGCGGGCGCCTGTGGCGTGGATCCTTGCCTCGCTATCGGTCCTCGCCGTGATCGTCGCGTGTGGCATCGCGGCGACCATCTCCCGGTGGGACGTCGTCTACGCCACTCGTCCGGAATGGTGGACGGCAATGCTCGCGGCAATCCTGCTCGCCGTGACTGCGGGGCTGTGGGCAACGCTCATCGACGGATCCGATCCCGCACGCGGTCCGCGCCACGCCCTGGGGGTGCGGATTGCGGCATCCGCAGCGCTCGGCACGCTTCTGATCGTGCAACTGACGACCTTGCAGCAGGGAGGTGTCGTGTCGTTCATCGGCGCGCTCGCCCTCATCGGCGGGATCGTGTTGGTCAACTCCTCGACGTTCGTCGAGAAGTGGCGGGAGTTGTCGGGGGAGCGGGTGCGCCGCATCCGCGAGGAGCAGCGCAGCGAAATGGCCGCGCACCTGCACGACTCGGTGCTGCAGACTCTCGCGCTGATTCAGAACCGGGCAGGTGCCTCGAGCGAAGTGGCTCGTATCGCCCGCGCCCAGGAACGCGAGCTGCGCGGTTGGCTCTACGACGGCGACGAACCCGCCGACAGCGACCTGCCGACCGACCTGCGCGATTACGCGGCAGCCCTCGAGATCGACTACCCGGTGCGGATCGACGTCGTCGTCGCGGGGACCTCGGCCGAGCGAGCCAGCGGCGAGATGGCGGCTGCGGCGCGCGAGGCGATCCTCAACGCGGCCCGCCACGCCGGCGGCGAGGTCTCGGTGTACATCGAGGGCAGCGCGGCATCCGTCGACGTGTTCGTCCGTGACCGCGGTCCCGGCTTCGAGCTCGACACGGTGCCCGCAGATCGTCTTGGTGTGCGTGAATCGATCATCGGACGGATGCGACGCGAGGGCGGTACCGCGACGCTGCGGCGCGGCGCGGGAGGTGGCACCGAGGTGCACCTGCGGCTGGGAGGGGCGGCATGAGCGGCATCCGCGTCGTGATCGTCGATGATCATTCGATCTTCCGGTCAGGGCTACGCTCCACGCTCGAAGGTGTCGAGGTCGTGGGCGAGGCGTCGGACGTCGAGTCAGCCGTCGCGGTGATCGCTGCGGAACAGCCCGAGGTCGTGCTGCTGGACGTCCACCTCCCGGGCGAGACAGGTGAGGTCGCCGCGGCGACGGGCGGCGAGGCCGTCATCCGCCGAGCCGCCCCCGCCGCACCGTCGACCCGATTCCTGGCTCTGAGCGTCTCGGATGCGGCCGAAGACGTTGTGCGCGTCATCCGTGCCGGCGCCCGCGGCTACATCACCAAGGGTTCGTCGGTCGCCGAAGTGAGTGCCGCGGTGCGCGCCGTCGCCGACGGGGATGCCGTGTTCTCGCCGCGCCTGGCGGGCTTCGTGCTCGACGCGTTCGGCGCGGTCTCGGGTGAGACTGCGGCAGCGAGCGACGAGCTCGACAGGCTCTCGGCCCGCGAGCAGGAAGTCATGCGGCTCATCGCCCGAGGCTACGCCTATAAGGAGGTAGCAGCCGAGCTGTTCATCTCGATGAAGACCGTCGAGACCCACGTGTCTGCCGTGCTCCGCAAGCTCCAGCTGTCCTCGCGCTACGAGCTGACGGCCTGGGCTTCCGCCCGCCGCCTGCTCTAGAGCGAACCTCCCCGCGAGAATCCGATCGGGCGCCCATGCGCACGGCTCCCGCTCGGATTCTCGGCGCCGGATCGGATTATCGATTGATGACGCGGGCGGTTCGGTTCAGCGGACGAGGCGCTCGCCCGCACGAACCGGCACGTCCCAGCGGTTGGTGGGTGGGGGAAAGACGCACACGTAGCCGTCCGAGAACGCGCAGGGCGGGAGATAGGCGCGATTGAAGTCGACGGTGACCGATCCGTCCGGTTCCGGTGCCGGCATCCGCAGGAACCGGAATCGGTAGCTTTCGTTTCCGCTGGTCGCGTCGGAGAACGCGGCGAACAGGGAGCCGTCGTCGAGCAGTTGCACGCACAGTGCCACATCTCCGTCTGGCAGCGCGAGGTGCAGGAGTCCCTCGTAGTCATCGGTGCTCTGGTAACCGTCAACCGCGAGGGTCGGCACATCGCGGCGTGGAGTGAGCTCCAGTCGCGCGACGAGCCGCATCCGATCGTCAACGGACCAGCGCTCGATCTGTGAGATCCCTCGCGCCGTGGGCGCCGACGGGTCGTAGACGCGCAGCGCCACCGCGCCGTCACGCTCGAAACCTCGAAGTTCGAGGCCTCCGGATTCCCAGCGCTCGCCGGACGCCAGGTTGACGAATCCAGACTGAATTGACCCGATGGCCCGTCCGTCCTCGGCGTGCCAGTCACCCGGAACGCCCTCGAAGGAGCGTGGTGTCGGGTCCAGCCAGTGCGTCGCCGCGAGCGTGGCGATTCCGCCGGGCGACCAGACGGCGGCGTCGCGGTGCGCGCGCCACTGCTCGGTGGTTGTCATGACGAGCCTTTCGTCGCGGGGAGTGTGCAGCAGCGCCATCGTCGCAAGGAGCGCCGTCAGAAACATATTGTTACACCATCGAAACCTGGCCATGGATAGCATCTCGCTATGGATCAACGAGGTGACATCGACATCGATGCGCTCACTCGAGCACTCGATGTCCATTCCCTCCGCATCCTGGTCGCGATCGACCAGACGGGCTCAATCAGCGCCGCCGCCCGATCGCTCGGATACTCCCAGCCGACGATCACCCAGCACGTGCAGCGGCTCGAGGCTCGCCTCGGGGTCGCGCTGGTCGCACGCACCGCGCGCGCTGCGCGTCTCACCCCGACCGGTGCGCTGCTCGCCCAGCACGCACCCCGGATCGATGCGAGCCTGACGGCAGCGGCCACCGAACTGGCACGGATGCTGGGCCGCCGGGCCGACCTCGTCCGGATCGCTGCCTCGGCAGATGCCGTGGGCACCGTCGTCGCCCCCGCGCTCGGACGCCTCGCCGCGCAGCATCCCGAGATCGACGCCTCGTTCCTGGAGGCACCCGACAATGGTTCGGCCCTCGCTCTCGTACAAGACGGCCGGGCCGACATCGCGGTGACCCTCACTCTTGCCGTCAGCGGTGAACGCCACATGATCGCTCGGCGCAGCGGGATGCGCTCGAGCTTCCTGTTCGCGGAAGAGATCGTCGCGGTCAGCACCGCGGACATGTCTGCGGTCGGCGGACGCATCGATCCCGCACTGCTGGCCGACGAAATCTGGATTCGCGGCGACGGGTCTCCCGGAGACCTGCTCGCGCAGCGACTCGAGCGCCCCCGCGCAACCGACGACATGCAGGTCTCGAATGCCGCTGCAGCTGTCGCGCTCGCCCGTCACCGCGTCGGCACGACCTTCGTCGCCGAGAGCGCTCTGGCGGGTATCGACCTTCCGGATGGCGTGCGGGTGTGGGGACTGACTCCGGCACTCACTCGGCGCGCCACCGCGACGGTTCTCGTCGAGGCCGCAACGATCCCCGCCGTCGAGGCGGCGCTTCGCGTGCTCGCCTCGCTTCGCCCGTCACCCGTCGACGTCGAGGTCATTCTCGATGCGAGACGGCGCAGCGCAAGCCACCGTGCCCGATTCAGCTCGTCCCGCACGACATACCCCACCCGAACCACACCCCCCGAGGAGAGTCCCATGCCCTTCCCGTCCACCGCCCGCCTCGCCCAAGCGGGCGCCGTCGTCGCCGCGGGAGCCCTTCTGCTCTCCGCGTGCAGCGCCGACCCGGCACCGTCGGCGAGCACCGCCCTGGCTGACAGTGGTGAGCAGATCGACAGCATCACGGTCGCCCTGCCCGGCTCGCTCTCCAACCTGTACGTCGGGCAGGAGTCCGGCATCCTGAACTACTACATCGCCTCGATCGCGCAGGAAGGTCTCGTCGCGATCGACGCCGACGGCGCCATCCAGCCGGCCCTCGCTGAGTCATGGTCGCAGCCGGATGACGTGACGTACGTCTACGAACTCCGTGATGACGCGACGTTCCAAGACGGCACCCCGGTCACCGCCGATGACGTCGTCTTCAGCCTCAACGAGGCTCGCGACGAAACGACCTCGCCGGGCCTTGCGTATTACATGACCAACGTCGAGTCGGTCGAAAAGACCGGAGACAGTGAGGTGACGGTCACCCTCGCCGAGCCGGATGCCGCTTTCGCGAAGAACATGAGCACCGGTGGCGCCGCTTTCATCACGTCGAAGGCGTTCTGGGAAGCCAACGATGGAAACGTCGGCACGGCATCCTCGCTCCTGATGGGAACCGGCCCGTACAAGGTCACCGAGTTCGCACCCGACTCCCACGTCACCTTCGAGCGCACCGACACGTGGTGGGGCGAGGAGCCCAAGGTCAAGAGCATCACGGTCAACTTCATTCCCGACGAGTCGACCAGGCTCCTTGCAGCCCAGTCCGGCGACATCGACGTGGCGTTCAACGTTCCCCTCGCGCAGTCCACGCAGTGGGAGAACCTCGACACCATGCGGGTCGACTACATCAACGACCTGTCGTATGTGGGGCTCTACTTCAATACGTCGGTCGCCCCGTTCGATGACCCCAAGGTGCGCGAGGCCATCGCGCACGCTGTCGACCGCGATGCCTACGTCGACAAGCTGCTGCGGGGGCACGGCGAAGCCGCCACCGCGATCATGACCCCCGAGTCGCTCGCAGCCGTGTACTCCCCGGATGTCGCGCGCGAGAAGCTCGCCGAGATCCCGCAGTGGGACTTCGACCTGGATGCCGCCAAGGCAGCCCTCGCAGAATCCGGCTACTCCGACGGGTTCGAGACCGAGATCCTCACCCCGAACACCGGCCCGCAGCTGGGCACGGCGGCGCAGGCGCTCTCGCAGAACCTCGCCGAGATCGGCATCACCCTCAACGTTCGCGAGGTTCCGATCGAGGAGTGGCTCGCGAGCCTGGATGCCTCCAGCGACTACGGGCTGAACATGATGTGGTACTTCTCGACGCTCGGCGACCCCGCCGAGATCCCGAGTTACCTGCTGGGCGTCGGAAACCCCGCTGCGTACGACAACCCCGAGATCATGTCGCTCCTGTCTGAGGTCGGCGCCGAATCCGACCCCAGCGCTCGCATCGACCTGCTCATCCAGGCCGAGACGCTGCAAGCCGAGGATGCCGTCAACATTCCCCTCTGGTGGGGTCAGTCCGCCACCGCGTTTGCCAACGACCTCGGGATGAACGACTACAGCTCGTTTGCGTTCATCTCGTCGTGGCCGACGCAGCTCTACCGCGCGGCGCAGTGACACTGACGGAACCACCACTGTGACAACAGGTTCACCCCTCCGGGCACGCGCCCCGCGATCACGGCCGCTCGGCCGCATGCTCGCGGTGCGCGTGCTCGGCATGCTCGGCGTGCTGCTGGTTCTCTCCTTCATCGTCTTCTCGCTGATGTACCTCGCGCCGGGAGACATCGTGAAGAACCTGCTCGGCAACCGGCCGTCCTCGCCCGAAGCTATTGCCGCGGTGCGCGCGCAGTACCATCTCGATGACCCGTTCCTTGTGCAGTACGTGCGCTGGCTCGGCGGTTTCGTCACCGGCGACCTCGGCGAGTCGATCCGGTTGCAGACGCCTGTCGCCGACGCGATAGCCTCCCGCGTCGGGCTCACCGCGGCACTCTGCGGGATCGCGTTTGTCATCGCCCTCGTGGTGGCTATTCCGCTCGGGGTGCGCAGCGCCGTGCGGGCAGGCGGAGCATCCGACCGCACAGCCAGCGCGCTCGCGGTCGTCGGACTCAGCGCACCCACGTTCGCCGTCGGTCTGCTCCTCCTCTACGTCTTCGCGTACTACCTCCCGGTCTTCCCGGTGTACGGGGCAGGGTCGGGCGGGCTCGACACGCTCTGGCATCTCATCCTCCCGGCGATCACCCTCGCCCTGGGCCTGGGCGCCATCATCCTGAAACTCACCCGCACCGCCATGCTCCGCGAGCTCGAGACCGACTACGTCACCTCGGCCCGCGCTCGGGGCCTGTCAGAGCGCAGCGTCCAGCGCATTGCGCTGCGCAACGCGGCGATCCCGATCGTGACCGGCGCGAGCCTGGTGCTGACCTTCCTCGTCGGCGGCACGGTGCTGGCAGAAACGACCTTTGCGCTGCCGGGCCTGGGGACCCTGCTGCAGGACTCCGTCCTGTTCAAAGACATCGCCGTCGTGCAGTCGCTCACGCTCCTGGTAGCCATCGTCATCGCGGTGATCGCGCTCCTGGCCGACATCGCCTACATCCTGCTCGACCCGCGGGTTCGCGAACGGGGGGTGCCGGCATGACCGCCGCGATCGAACTCATGACCTCGCCGACGCGCCGCCGCCGCCGGATGCCGATTCTCATCATCCTGTCGGTGGGCCTGATCGCTCTCGTGGTTCTGGCGGCGGTTCTCGGCCCGCTGCTGTTTCCCGACGCCATGCGCCAAGACATCCTCTCCGCGCTCCTGGCTCCGGGACAGGACGGTCATCTGCTGGGCACTGACGAGCTCGGCCGCGACGTGTTCGCCATGACGGTCGCAGGCACCGCGTCGGCTCTGGTCGGACCGGTGTGCGTCGCTGTCGGGTCGATGGTGCTCGGCATCCTGCTCGGCACGCTCGCGGGTTACGAACGCGGCTGGCTCGACTTCTTCATCAGCCGCTGGACCGACCTGCTGCTGGCCCTTCCGGTGCTGCTGGCCGCCATCGTCGTCGCCGGCGTGTTCGGCGGCGGGTACTGGGTGACTGTCGCCTTGCTGATCGCGCTGTTCTCGCCGTCAGACATCCGGATCGTGCGTGCCGGCGTGCTTGAGCAGTCGGCCCGGCCCTACATCGAGGCGGCACAGATGCTCTCCCTCTCGCGCTGGCGCGTGATGTTCCGCCACATCCTGCCGAACGTCTC
>NZ_JASBSF010000256.1 GCF_030149085.1 Microbacterium sp.
CGGTGTCCGCCCGCCACGAGCATGACACCCAGCGGCTGCACCTCGAGGTGCAAGACCTCGGCGAGGGGTTCGATCTCGACACGGTTCCGGATGATCGCCTCGGAATCCGCGGGTCGATCATTGCTCGTGTCGCGGCCGTGGGAGGCACGGTCCACATCACCTCCGACTCGAACGGGACGCTCGTGCGCCTGACGTGGCAGGGGGTCCGAGCATGATCAGTGTCCGTCGCCTGCTCATCGGTTTGGCCTTCGCGTTCACGGCCTACCTTGCCGTCCGCGGACTGTGGTGGACCGGCCCGTTCACCGAGCCACTGGTGCTCGTCGCTGCCGTCGCGCTCTATGTCGTGACCACCGGGGTCGCGCTGCTGTGGGGCAACCGCGACCCCGAAGACGATGACGTTAAGCCGGCCGCACCCGGATTGGCGCCGCGCGCATCATCCGACCGGATGCCGCTTCCCGCCGCGCTCATGGCGTTGGGAACGACGGTCATCGTTCCCAACGCGCTCTCGCTGGCTGTGCCGCGCGAGGCCATCGAAGAACCCTACGTCGTCTGGTATCTCGGCGGCATCGGCGCCCTGATGGTCATCGTCATGGTGAGGCGTCGCCCCATCTTCGCCTGGGTGGGCATTGGTCTGCTCGCCGCCGTCTCGTGGTTCTGGCTCGGCATCCTCGACGCCCTCGAGAAGGGTCTTGTCGGCTCGATCCTGTGGGTGGGGTTGGCGCAGCTTCTGGTGATGCTCACCGATCGTGCTGCCAAAGACACCGCGAAGCTCGTGGAGTTGCAGCGTGCTGCGTCGGCGTGGCAGGCAGCACACACCGTGCGTCAGCGGGAGCGCCGCGTGCAGATTCAGCGAGCACTGTCGGTGGCCGGCCCGGTGCTTGCCCGCACGATCGCGCAGGGCGGCGCGTTGACCCCGGACGAACGCGTCGAGGCGCGGCTTGCCGAAGGGAGTCTGCGTGACGAACTGCGCGGGGCTCGCCTGCTCGACGACGCGGTACGCCACGAACTTGAGTCAGCCCGCCGCCGTGGCGCGACTGTCACGGTCCTCGACGAGGGAGGCCTGGACGGCATCGACCCCGAGGGGCTGGCGAGTATCCGCGAGCGTCTGGTCACAGCTCTCCGCTCGGCGCATTCTGACCGGCTCTATATCCGCACTTCCCCCCACGAGAGCGTCGCGGTAACGGTCGTCGGTAGATCGGATGCCGGTCGCGGCCTCAGCGACGAAGACACCGTCGACCTGTGGACGGAGATCACCCGATTCCCTGCGGAGCCCGACGTCCGGGCGTGACGATCGCGAGAGAAGGATGGTGGGGGTGGACAGATAGTCCACCCCCACCTGTGCGGACGGTTACCCGAAAACCGGCCGCGTGGCCGAACCTGGGCCGCGTCACACGAGAGGTGACGGCGGTTCAGCCGAACGCTACTGCGTTCCAGCTGTTCCAGTCTTGCCGAGTCGCAACGATTCGTCTGTAGGTATTTTGGGGGACAAAATTGGACTGCTTGGCGACCAGGCCAATTCTGTCGCCGAGGTCAACAGGGCGTGCGGTTCCAGCCCAGTTCGCGCCGAAGCGGCTCCCGCAGCGCCCGCTGCGAGAGTGCCCAGGCCGACCGCTGAGGCTCGTCGGCGACGGCCTCGGCGTGCTCGGTGACGTAGTGCTCTGCCACGACGGCGACGACGGCCGCGATCTCTTCGGCGGTCGCGTCGCCGCGCACGATGTTGATTGGCACGGCGGGCTCGCGTTCTTCGGGCGCTGGTTCTCGGGTACTCATCGCGTCCTACAGCGGGATATTTCCGTGCTTCTTCGGCGGGAGGATTGCGCGCTTGCCGCGCAGGGACCGCAGCGCCTTGGCAATCGACACGCGCGTCTGGGCCGGTTCGATGATCCCGTCCAGCTCGCCGCGCTCGGCGGCCAGGAACGGGGATGCCACGTTGTACGTGTACTCGTTGGCAAGCCGCGTTCGCACGGCGGCGACATCCTCGCCGGTCTCGCTGGCCCTCTTGAGCTCGCCCCGGTACAGGATGTTCACCGCACCCTGGCCTCCCATGACCGCGATCTCGGCGGTTGGCCAGGCGAGGTTGACGTCGGCGCCGAGTTGCTTGGATCCCATGACGATGTACGCGCCGCCGTAGGCCTTGCGCAGGATCACCGTCACGAGCGGCACTGTCGCCTCGGCGTACGCGTACAGCAGCTTGGCGCCACGGCGGATCACTCCCGTCCACTCCTGGTCGGTGCCTGGAAGGTATCCCGGAACATCGACGAGGGTCACGATCGGAATGGAGAACGCATCGCAGAAGCGAACGAAGCGGCTGGCCTTCTCGCCGGCCTCGATGTTGAGGGTGCCCGCCATCTGAGAGGGCTGGTTCGCGATGATGCCGACCGTCCGTCCCTCGA
>NZ_JASBSF010000266.1 GCF_030149085.1 Microbacterium sp.
AGGCTGCAGCTTGGCCAGGAACAGCACGGTCAGCATCCAGCCCCACAGCAGGAGCGGGCTGGACTCGGTGATCCCCTGGATGACGACGATGACGCCGACGGCGACGGGGAGGAGCGACACGGTGGCGGTGACCCGGTCGTCACGGCGCTGCCAGCGGTGGTGGCGCACCGCGAACACCCACGTGCGCCATACGAAGAGCGCATAGAGGGCGGCAAGCACTACCACGCCGACCACGCCGAGCTGGAACCACACGTCGACCCACACGCTGTGCGCCTGGATGATGTGCAGCCCTCGGGGCATGACGATCCAGTCGGAGAACGCCGGATCCCACGGGATCCACGGTGTAGCGAAGCCATTGCCGACGACGGGCTGAGCCGCCCCGCGAGAGAAGACGAGATCCCAGATCTCGGTGCGGTCGGTGAGGTCCCCGTCGCGGCCGAGGAACGACAGGATGCCGCGCCGCATCACCCACGCGAGGCCCGCCGCGACCGCGCCGACCACTGCTGCAGCGAGATAGACCCGCATGCGACCCGCCGTCGTGCGCGCCATACGTGCCGCCAGCAGGATGACAAGCGCGATCGCGAGAGCGATCGTCGCGATGAATGCGGTCGCCGATTCGGTGCGAACCAACAGATACGCCGAGACTGCAAGTACCGCGATGAAGATGCCCCGCTGGTGTCGCTCGATAGCCAGACGAATGCTGACCACGACCACTGCAAGCAGCGCCAGCATCGCGAGCAGGTTGGCGTTACCGACGATCCCATCGAGGCGGCCGCCGGTGAACAGCTGGGCGCTCGTCCAGATATCACTACGCTCGGTGTGCGTATCCACGGCGGCAAACTCGATTCCGACCGGACCACCCACGATGAGGGCCGCCCACGCTTCGAAGGCGACCGAGAACGCCATGACGGCGGCGAGCGCCCAGGCGAGTGCTGAGACGAGTTGGCGCCACGTGAGCATCGCGGCAAGGGCGATGCCAACGAGCGTCGTCGCCGCGAGCAGAGCCCACGTCAGCGCCGTTGTCTCGGGCCACCGCGACCAGGCAATGCTGGCGGCTGCCCATCCCGTGAAGGCGAGAGCGGTCCACGGCAGGGCCCGCCACTGCGGGGCACGGATGACGCGCACGGCGATGACCGCGACTCCCGCGCACGCGATGACGCCTGCGCCAGCGGCTGCGGGTGCGCCGAACGCCGCCGCCCATCCGGGTGCCGTGAAGGCGATGAACAGGACCACGCCGGCCCACAGGTGCGGAGCGCGGCGCAGCGGAATCGTGGTGGAGGGGGCGACGACAGGAAGAGTGGCCGTAGAGGCGCTGAAAGCCGTCATCGATGGCCACGCTAGCTGGCCGATGTCACAGATCGGTCACAGACTCCCGAGCCTTCCCACCGAATCTGGAACGCCAGAGCCATCCGCGGCCGAAGTCAGCTGGCCCGCAACAGCTCCCCGCGCTCGATCGCCAAGCGTTGTTCGGCGGGTCCCTCGCCGATGTGCGGGGACTGCTTGATCTTGGACCCGAGCAGGATCATGAGCATCCATCCCCAGCCCATGAGGGGCGCCGTTTCGGCAAGACCCTGGACGAGGAGTACCGCGGCGGTGAGCGTCGGCAGCAAGGTCAGCGCCGAGTACGGCCGATCGGCCCGCAGATCCCAGCGCGGCCGGTCGACGGCGAAGAACCAGGAACGCCACACGAACGCCAGGTAGGCGAAACCGAGCAGGAAGACGCCGACGACGCCGAGTTGAAACAGGATGTCGACCCACACGCTGTGCGCCTGCGTGACCTGCCTGCCATCGAGCACGATCCAGTCCTGGAACGCGGGATCCCACGGCAGCCAGGGCGTGGCGAAGCCGCCGCCGAAGGCGAGGTGATCGCCCGCGCGTTCGAGGACAGCGGTCCAGATCGTTTCGCGGTCGAGAAGGTCAGCCGTGCGGTCGAGCGCGGTGAACACGGGAACCCGCCACACCCAGAGTGCGAGCGCGCCAGCAGCGCCGATGACGGCATAGCCGACGTAGTAGCGCGTGCGCTCGCCGGGCTTTCGAGCGGTCCGCATCAGCAGCACGGTCGCCAGCACGAGCGCGACCCCGGCGGTGGCGATCCACGCGGTCACGGATGCCGCGAGCACGAGCGTCAGGGCAGAGAGTCCGATCCACACGCCGAGCATGATCCGGCGCGACTCTCGCGCGGCGAATTCGATCGCGAACACGATGACCGCGAGCAGAGCGATCATGCCGAGGAGGTTCGGGTTCCCGATGACGCCGTCGATGCGCGCGCCGGCGAAGATACCGCCGCTGATCCACTCGGCGCCGCCGGCCGCGGCATCCGTCTCGAACCCCGCGTACAGGGTGCCGCCGACGAGCCACGCCACCAGCACCTCGGCGACAAGAGAGAGACCGATCACCCATCCGAGGGCGGCCCCGATCGCGCGAACGATCTCGCGCCAGGTGAGCACGCTCGCGATGGCGACTCCCTGGAAGGTCGTGGCAACCAGCAGCAGCCACGTGAGCGCGGATGTCTCGCGCCAGCCCGACCACGCGATGGACAGCCCGGCCCACAGGATGAACGTTCCCGCAATCCAGGGGAGCCGTCGCCATTGGAACGGTGGGCGGATTACCGCGACCATGACCGCTGATCCGGCGACGATCACACCGCCGACGATCGCCGTGACAGGCACGCCGAATCCGAGCACCCAGCCCGGAGCTGTGAAGGCAAAGAAGAGGCTGAAGACCATCCAACCGCGCAGCAGAAGATGCCGGGTGCGCTCCCGCTCTGGAGCGACCGGCGGCGCCGAAGCTGGATGACGGCTGAAGCTGGCCATGGTGCTCTCAGGGTAGCGCTCAGCGTCTGCCCGATGCGGGGGCCACTGGCCAGGATGCTGACGCTGGCGTCGGTACGCTGGTCGCGTGCTGGTTCCGCTTATGAACACGCCCCGCGACTACGCCTGGGGGTCCACGACTCTGATCGCCGAGCTGGAGGGACGCACCCCGACCGGCGCGCCCGAGGCCGAAGTGTGGTTCGGGGACCATCCCGGCCACCCAGCCCGTGTGCCGGACGGTCGGACTCTCGGCGAATGGCTCGCCTCCGGTGACGCGCCCGAGGGCACTCCGGAGCGACTGCCGTACCTGCTGAAGATCCTCGCCGCGTCGTCGTCGCTCTCCATTCAGGCGCACCCCTCGAAGGAACAGGCCGAGGCGGGTTTCGCGCGCGAAGACGCAGGCGGCGTGGCCCGCGACGCGGGAAGCCGCAACTATCGAGACGACAATCACAAGCCCGAGATCATCGTCGCAATCAGTGATCGCTTCCGCGCCCTTGTGGGGTTGCGCCCCTTGGATCAGACTCGCCGGCTCGTCGAGACGCTGGGGGCGGGAGCGGAGCCCCTCCTGTCGAGGCTGACGGGTGGCGAGGATGCTGAGGTTCTGCGGGCGACCCTGCGATGGGCTCTGAGCGAAGAGGCTCGAGCGAGCCTCCCCGACCTCGTCGCTGAGATCCGCCGCGCGGACAGCGACGAGTTCGCGCAAGAGTTGGACGTCCTGCGCCGGATCGCCGACGAGTTCCCTGGAGACGGAGGACTCATTGTCGCGCTCTTGATGAACCTCGTGGTGTTGCAGCGCGGAGAGGCAGTTTTCGCCCCTGCGGGTGTCCTTCACGCCTATCAGGACGGCTTGGGGGTCGAGCTGATGGCCGCGAGCGACAACGTTCTGCGTGGCGGACT
>NZ_JASBSF010000269.1 GCF_030149085.1 Microbacterium sp.
CGCGGTCACGGCGACGGTGAGCACGTCAGACACCGTCAGATCACCGCCCTCCACGACGCAACCCGGTGCTAGTTCGTCGCACCCGGCGCGAAGCCCCCGGGCAAGGTCGACGACAAAAGAAAGCCGAGTGGCGTCTGGCATCGCGAGCGCGACCAGAAGCGATGTCGGGCGCGCGCCCATCGCCGCGATATCGGCGAGATTGACCGCCGCGGCCTTCCACCCGAGGTCGAAGCCGCTCGACCAGGCGAGGCGAAAGTCCGGACCGTGCACGAGCGTGTCAACCGTCGCGACGACACGTCCGTCAGCCGCGGTCAGCACGGCTGCGTCATCCCCCGGCCCCACCTCTGCCGCAGACGGACCCAGCTCACGCAGGATGGCAGAGAGAATCTCGCCCTCCGAGAGCTCACCGACCCAGGGATCCTGCATCGCTCCACGCTACCGCGGCGGTAGATTGGACCAATGCCACTCGCCCGCCGCGCCTCCGCCGCGGCGGTGCTGTGCACGACGAGCCTCCTCGTGCTCGCTGCCTGCAGCACGACGGTGTCGATGCAGCCGGCGCCCGATGCGAACAACCCGCATTGCGCTGATGTGACAGTCCGGTTCCCTCAGACGCTCGATGGTTTCGAGCGCCGGTGGACGGATGCTCAGTCCACCGGCGCCTGGGGCGAGGGCGGCAAGAGCAACATTCTTGTGTCTTGCGGCGTCGCAGTTCCCGGCCCGACGACCCTCCCGTGCTCGACCCTGAGCGGTGTCGACTGGATCGTCGACGACACCGACGCGCCGTATTACCGGCTCACGTCGTTCGGCACCGATCCTGCCGTCGAGGTCTACCTTGACAGCGACACGGTATCGAGCGCCGAGGTCCTCGACACGCTTGGGAACATCATCGTCGACACACTCCCCGTGAACGGTCTCGAGTGCACTGACCAGGTCAGCAGCTCCTCACCCACAGACGGGTGAGCGCGGCACGACTATCGTCGCGGGGCTATCACCGGCGCGCCAGCGCGGTGTCGAGAAGATCGCTGATCAACTCGGCGTACGTCATCCCCGAGGCGATCCAACACTTCGGGAACATCGAGATCGGTGTGAAGCCGGGCATCGTATTCAACTCGTTGACGTAGATCCCAGCCGAAGTAAGGAAGAAGTCGACGCGCGCGAGTCCCCGCCCGCCGACGGCATCGAAGGCGCGGATCGCCGCTGCCTGCAAGGCAGCGATCTCATCATCCGTGAGCACGGCAGGACACACGACCTCGGCTCCGTCACCGCCGAGGTACTTGCCCTCGAAGTCGTAGAACTCGCGTGTGGTCAACACGATCTCGCCGGGCAGCGACGCACGCGCCGGCGCGGAGCCCGGCGTCTCGAGCACGGCGACCTCGATCTCGCGCCCGACGATCGCGGTCTCAACGAGCGCCTTGTCATCCTCGGCGAGCGCCAGCTCGACGGCGGCGTCGAATTCGTCCCAGTCGTGCACCTTGGAGACACCGACGCTCGAGCCGGCCCGCGACGGCTTGACGAAGTTCGGCACGCCGAGCGTGCGAGCAGCCTGCCGCGCGGCATCCGGATCCGAAGCCCAAGAATCGCGCGTGATCGTGATCCACGGCGCGACTGTCACACCGGATGCCTGCAGCACGATCTTCATGAAGTGCTTGTCCATGCACAGCGCCGAATCCAACACGCCGCCTCCCGCGTATGGGATGCCGAGGGTGTCGAGAAAACCCTGAACTGTGCCATCCTCGCCGTGGACTCCGTGCAGGATCGGCAGGACCACGTCGAGGGAGCCGAGTGTGTCAACAGTGCCGTCTGCGCGGCGCACGCGGAGCACGCGGTCGGCGCCACCTTCGGGCCAGAGCACGCGGGTGCCGTTGTCGCTCACCTCGGGAAGGTGCGCGGCATCGAGGGCGAACTTGTCAGGGTCGTCCTCTTCGAGGACAAAGACGCCGTCGCGGGTGATGCCGACCGGGATGACGCGGAAGCGCTCACGGTCGAGTGCCCGCAGCACCCCTCCCGCCGTGACGGAGCTGATCGAGTGCTCGCTGGAGCGACCGCCAAACAGCACCGCCACCGTCGCCTGTGCCATTCTGCGTCCTCTCGCCCTGGGGTTCGTCGTCGTCCGTTGTGAGGTGCGGCGCGATGTCCTTGGGGTTCATCGTGCCGTCCAGAACCATCTTCACCTGCTCGACGATGGGCATGTGGATGCCCGCCTCCGCGGCAAGTGCCAAGACGGGGGCAACGGAGGCAAGACCTTCGGCGGTCTGCTCCATCTGCTTCACCACGTCCTGGAAGCTGTATCCCTGACCGAGAAGACGGCCGGCTGTGTTGTTCCGGCTGAGCGGGGACTGGCATGTGGCGATCAGATCACCGAGCCCCGCGAGTCCCTGGAGGGTCGCGGGGTGCGCGCCCTGAGCGACGGCGAAGTCCGTCATCTCGACGAGGCCACGCGTGATGATCGAGGCCTTCGTGTTCTCGCCGTAACCGACGCCATCCACGATTCCGATCGCGACGGCGATCAGGTTCTTGAGAACGCCGCCGAATTCTGTGCCCACGACATCCGTGTTCACGAACGTCCGGAAATACGAGTTGCGGGCGCGCCGGGCGACGGCATCCGCTGTCTCCTGGCTGCTGGATGCGATGACCGCCGCTGTGGGCTGCTCCTTCGCGATCTCCAGGGCCAGGTTGGGGCCGGATGCGACGGCGATGAGGTCGGGATCGCATCGCAGTTCCTGCTCGATCACCTGACTCATCCGCAGGCCGGTCTTGCGTTCGACGCCTTTCATGAGCGATACGACGGGAATGCCGGCGTCGGCAAGGAGGGGACGGATTGTCTTGAGATTCTGACGAAGCGCCTGGCTCGGCACTGACAGATAGATCTGCTCTGCTCCCGCGAGCGCCTCCTCCAGCCGGGACGTCGCTGTCATGGAACGAGGAAGATTGATGCCCGGGAGGTAGTGGCTGTTGCGCTTGGCCTCGGTGATCTCGGCGGCAAGTTCAGGGCGCCGAGCCCACATCGTGACCTGGGCGCCACCGTCGGCGAGGATCTTGCCGAACGTGGTCCCCCAACTACCAGCACCGACCACCGTCACCCGGGGACGTACGGCATCCGCTTTACGACTCAAGGCGCCCGGTCTCCTTCTGCCCGTGGGAGGCCGGATCCCAGCGCTCGGCGGGCGGAGTCTGTTCGCGCAGCACGCCCTCGAGACGAGCAATCTCGGCCATCAGGAGGTCGGTCGCTGCGACAAGGGCGGATGCCTCGCGGGTGCGTCCCACGAACGCCGAGAGATCCAGCGGGTCTCCCACGAGAACGCGCACACGCTTGCGCAGCGGCCACAGGCTCAGCTTGCCGTAGCGCGGCAGGATGCGTTGCACCCCCCAGTGGGCGACAGGAATGAGCGGGATATCACCCTCCAAGGCCAGCCGTACGGCACCGGTCTTTCCACGCATGGGCCACAGGTCGGGGTCCCGGGTGAGGCTGCCCTCGGGGTAGACGATCACCCCGCGACCCTCTTCCACGAGATGCTCCGCCTGAGCCATGGTCTGCTTGGCAGAGCCTGCGGACGACGCCCGCGCAACCGGGATCATGCCCGTTGCACGAAGGATCGCACCGAGGACAGGAATTCGGAACAGGCTCTCCTTCGCCATGAAGCGCGGCGCACGTCCCATCCCCCACACCGCTCGCGCGACGATGATCGGGTCGAACTCACTCAAGTGGTTCGGCGCGAGGACGAAGGCACCCTTGCGGGGCAGCTTGTGGCCGTCATCGATGTCCACCCGCGCCACGATTCCCAGCAACGGCACCACTATCGCTGCCAGCGGCCAGAAGACGCTGGGCCGCGTCTTCTCCGAGGAGGCTCGCGGTTTGGGGTCGCCCATATCAGCCGACGATATCGAAATCTGCGCCGAGTGCCGAAAGCTTGGTGAAGAGCTTCTCGTACCCGCGGCTCAGGATCCCGACGCCGCGGACGGTTGACTCTCCGTCGGCAGCAAGGGCTGCGATCAGGTGGCTGTATCCGCCGCGAAGGTCAGGTACGACGACGTCGGCGCCGTGGAGCGGCGTGGGGCCGGTCACGACGGCAGCCTGCTCCAGGGCGCGCCGTGGAACGCGACGGTACGGCGCGTCCAGGCCATCGCGGTGCACGACGATGCTGGCGCCCATCTTGTTCAAGGCGTCGGTGAACCCGAACCGGTTCTCATACACCGTTTCGTGCACGACCGACTCGCCTTCCGCCTGCGTGAGCGCGACGATGAGCGGCTGCTGCCAGTCGGTCATGAACCCGGGGTGCACGTCGGTCTCGACGATGACCGGCTTGAGGGGTCCACCGCGGCGGAACTGGATGCCGTCCTCGCGCACATCGAACCAGCCACCAGCCTTGCGGTAGATGTTCAAGAAGGTCAGCATCTCCTGCTGCTTCGCACCCTCGACGAAGATGTCACCGTCGGTCGCGAGTGCCGCGGACGCCCAGGACGCTGCTTCGTTGCGGTCGAAGATGCAGCGGTGGTCGTATCCCGTGAGCGCATCGACACCCTCGATGAGGATGACGCGGTTGGGCTCGTAGGAGATGATCGCGCCCATCTTCTGCAGCACGGCGATGAGATCCATGATCTCGGGCTCGATTGCCGCACCCCGAAGCTCGGTCACTCCAGCGGCGCGAACGGCGGTCAACAACACCTGTTCGGTCGCGCCGACGCTCGGGTAAGGCAGCTCGATGTTCGCGCCGTGCAGCCCCTCCGGCGCCGAGAGACGGATGCCGGTCGGCAACTTCTCGACGACGGCACCGAACTGGCGGAGTGCGTCCAGGTGGAAGTTGATCGGACGGTCGCCGATGCGGCATCCGCCAAGGTCGGGGATGAACGCCTCACCGAGCAGGTGCAGCAGCGGGCCGCAGAACAGGATCGGAATACGGGAAGCACCGGCGTGAGCGTCGATCTCTTCCATGTGGGCCGACACGGCATCCGTCGGGTCGAGCTCGAGCGAGCCCGGCTCTGCCCCGTCCGTGACCTTCACCCCGTGGACTTCGAGCAGGGAACGGACGACCCGGACGTCGCTGATCTGCGGCACATCACGCAGGGTGCTCGGCGAGTCGCCGAGCAGGGATGCCACCATCGCCTTGGTCGCGAGATTCTTCGCGCCCGTGACGGTCACCCGTCCGCGCAGCGGGCGCCCGCCGCGTACCAGCAGCACCTCGCCCGTCGGTTCGGCAGCTGCCGCCTGCGCGGCTTCGTCGCTCAGAAGCGTCTTCATCCGGGATGGACCTCACTTATATCTCGGCACCGCGAGACCGATCGGGTCTGCTGATGCCTCGGTAGTCGGCTACGGAACGGGGAGGGTTCGCGGCCGCCAGGATGCGCGGCGCGACTCGAACTGGGTGATCGCTTCTTCGTTTCGCAGTGTGAGCCCGATATCGTCGAGCCCCTCCAGGAGCCGCCATCTAGTGTAATCGTCGAT
>NZ_JASBSF010000286.1 GCF_030149085.1 Microbacterium sp.
CATAGACTTGCCCCCACGAACCGGGGCCGAGAGGATCACTGCTGATGACAGACCGATCCGCCGAGATCACAGCGCGGGCGGCGGCGAAGGGGTTGATCGTGGACCCTTTGCCGGCCACGATCGACCGCGACACCTACACCCCCGCTCTGCTCGGATTACTCAGCAACCTCCTCGTCTGGGGCGGTTCCCGGGTCTTCCACCACCTGCACGGCGTGGGGACCAACGAATGGCGCCTCATCAGCGCGTTGGGCAACCACCCGGGGGCGACAGCTGCCGAGTTGTGCGGCATTCTCGGAATCAACAAGTCCGTCGCATCCAAGAGCGTGAACGCTCTGCTCGATCGCGGAATGATCGAGCAGCTCAACGGCCCGCGGGGCTCGCGCTTTCTCTACCTGACCCCCGAGGGCGCGATCGTGCACGATGACTTCATGCCCGTCGCGCTCGAGCGCCAGGCGATTCTGCACGAATCGCTGAGCGTCGACGAGGTGCGCCAGCTCAATGCACTCCTGGTCCGCATGCTGGACGCCGAATCGTCGCTGCAGGAATACGAGCGCCGCATCCTCTCAGCCCCGCCTCCGGAGCGCTGATCACTCGGCGACGACGCGCACCTCGAGCCTGCCGAAGTCGGCACCGGGGACATAGTTGTACAGGAACAGCGCATCGGACTCGGCGGCCAGCTGCGTCTGGAACACGCCGGCCTCCTGCTGCCCGGACAGCGTGACGAACGCCTGCTCGGGTGCTTCTTCCCCGCCTCCCGGCGCTGCGATCCACAGCGTCTGCTCGTGGATTCGCACGCCCACGAGCGGAACCGTCAGCGCACCGTCGTGGGCGCGCAACACCACGGAGCCGCTGGCCCGCAACTCGCCCGAGGACTGTCGCTACGCGGGAAGCGTGACTCCGACCGCCGGGTCGAAGGACGCACCCCCGGTCGCGACGACCTCGAAACCAGGATCCCGGAGCATATAGCCCACGAGCGAATCCCTGAGCTGCCAGCGGATCACGACAGACTCGGTCATCGCAGGCCCCCTCTCTCGGCTCGTCCTTCGCCGACGGCGCGGCGCAGAAAGTGTGCACTCTCGCGAACCAGGTCGGTGCGGCTGACGTCCAGATCCGTCCAGGTCCGGAGCCGATCCGCCACGGCGGGGGGGAACCATGAGCGGGAGAAGGCTTCGAACGCAATCGGTCCGTCGAATCCCGCCGCGACGGCGGAACGCACGAGCGCTGCCACATCGAGGCTCCCGGCATCCAGAGCTCCGCGACCTGCCTGCCCGAACTCGAGGATGCCAAGACCGTCGCCCGCGCGGATAACCGCGTCGTGCGGCGAGGCCTCCTCGATCATGACGTGAAATCCGTCCAGGTGCAGACTCGGCTTCTCCGGGGCACACAGGTCACGGAACGCGAGAGCCTGGGTGACCGTGTTGAGCGCTGAGCACTCGTAGCGGTTGAGAACCTCGACGCTGACCTCGATACCCCCGGCAGCCGAGCGGGCCGCGAACTCGCCGACGGCCTCGGCTGCCCACGCTCGCGCGTCGGAACTCCAGACCGATGACAGTCCGTACGCTGCGTAGGGCACACCCGTGATGTGATTCGCGCCGAGCACGTCGGCTGCCTGCAGCGCGGAATCGAGCAGTGCGCGACCCGCGCGTCGCTCGTCGGCATCGGCACTCGAGACATCTGCCCCAGGACGCTGGACGACGAAGACGATGGCCTGCAACCCGCGCTGCCGCAG
>NZ_JASBSF010000290.1 GCF_030149085.1 Microbacterium sp.
GAAACACCCGTGCGACGTCTCGGCTTCCGCGGGACCTGGCGTGCGGCACGAGCACGCGTCGGGGTCGATGCCGGGGCGCTGTGGGGCACCGTCATCGGGAGCCTGGCCACAACGGCCCTCGTGTTCGGGACTGTCGCCGCCGCCCTCACCGGAGCGAGCGTGTCATCCGGTGAGGCAGTTGTCGCCGAGGGCCAGGCAGCCGTCGATGCCGCATCCGCCAGCCCGACACCGTCGACGGACGCCCGCCCGCAGCCCGATGAGCCTGCGCCGGCCGGCTCTCTCGCCGACGGAGGGGTGAGGCCGCCCGCCCCGTCACCGACCCCGATCTCGGGCGGCGAGATCACCGCTGTCGGCGACTCGGTCATGCTCGCGGCCGCTCCCTCGTTGTATGACACGCTTCCCGGCATCCGAGTGGATGCTGCGGTGTCGCGCTCCTCGTGGGCGGGGCCGGGCATCATCGATCAGCTCGCCGCTGCCGGGCAGTTGGGCCGCTACGTCGTCATCGCCCTCGGCACGAACGGCCCGATCAGTCACGATGCCTATGAACGGATGGCCGCCACTGCCGGCCCTGACAGAACCCTCGTGCTCGTGAACGCCTACGCGCCGCGCGATTGGATCCCGGGCGTCAACAGCGACATCACGGCGTTTGCGGCCGCGCATCCGGGCACGATGATCGCCGATTGGGCGAGTGCCATCGACCCGCACGTGGACTACTTGGCCGGTGACCGCATCCATCCCGGCACCTCGGGCGGCCAGATCTATGCCGATACGGTCCTCGCCGCGATCCGTCAGTCCGAGAACCAGCGCGCGATCGACGAGTACCTCACCGAGACCCGCGCCTACCGCGAGGCCACCCGCACCGACGCTCGCATCGCGCAGTAGCCCCCGTTCTTGCGGGAGCCCCGTCCTCCCGTCGAACCCCGTCCTCCCGCCGAACCCACACGGTTTGCTCCGAACCCCCACTTTCCGTTCGAAGAATCCGGTGGCCTCGCGCGCGAAGGTGTGGGCTCAGCGCTGCGGAACCGGCGCCGTTCAGAACCGGGAGACCATGGCGACCTCGCGGTCGGTGGCATCGAACCCGAGCCTGCCGTACAGGCTGTTCGCGCCCGTCGGGCTCTCGGTGTCGACATCGAGATTCACCTTCTCAAGCCCCGCATCCCGCGCCGCGTTCAGCAGCGCAGTGATCACCGCCGGGGCTAGGCGCTTGCCGCGATAGTCGCGAACGACACCGATCAGCGCGACATACGCCGACGTGTAGCCCTGCACCTCCCAGTCATCCTCGTTGACGGTAGCCAGGGCCATCGCCACCACGCGGTCGCCATCCACGACGATCCGAGAGAGGTCGTCGCGGAACTGCCCACCGCCGACGAATCGCTCCCACCGCTCCGGCGGAGTCTCCAGGCTTCCCCAGTGGTCACGGAACGCGTCGTTGCGCGCCACGCGCGTGGGATCCCGCCACTGCGGGCCGAAGGTCTCGATCCGCAGGCCTGGGGATCCGGCATCCAGCGGCACATCCGGAATGGGCTGGGACAGGTCACGGAGCATCGTTGTGAACCACCGCTCCTCGGGCATGCCGCGCCGCGCACCCAGCGCACGAGCATCAGCGTCGTGCTCGTACGCGTGAAGGAAGATCGCACCCGGGAGTTCGGCTTCCGTCCGCGCCAGTTCGGTCTGGGCGGTCTCGTACTCCCAGCGCAGCACCTCTGTGCCGATACCGCGGCGGCGCCACCGCGGATGCACCATACCGGTGCAATAGACATAGACGTGCTTGTCTTGGGATGGATGCACCAGGATGCCGGCCATGGCGACGAGGTCACCGTCAGCTGTGAAACCCAGTCGCGTGTGACGCTCGGGGTCGATGTGCGAAAGCTCGAAGATCTCCTCGACGTCCTCGCGCGGCGTCAACCACGTCGGATGATCGACCCGGTCGCAGGCGTCGACCAGGACCACCATCTCGTCGAGGTCCGCCCGCGTCGCGGGGCGCCAGGTGGCGACATCCGGATGCTGGATCTCAGCGACCGTCTCGGGCGCTCCGACGCGCTCCGACAACGGCCTCACATCAGTCGGCGCGGCGTTCTCAGGAATCGGCGCAGGCATGGTGCTTTCACTCACCGTCCCACCCTACGCACGCGCTCCACACACGTGAAACACCGCATCCTCGGTGAGACTCCCCCTAACACGGGGTGTCACACCGAGGATGCGGTGTGTGATCCGTCTACGCCACGGATGCGGCGCAGGCTGGAGGTTTTACTTGGCGTCGTCCTCGACAACAGCGTCCTCGGCGGCGGCCTCAGCGGCGGCGCCCTCCTCGGACGACTCGGCACCGGCATCCGCTGCCGCGTCGGTGGACTCTTCCGGGGCCTCGGCGGCAGGAGCCTCCTCAACAGGAGCCTCCTCAGCGGGAGCCTCTTCCGCAGCGGGAGCCTCTTCGGCAGCGGGCGCAGCGGCAGCCGGAGCAGCCTTCTTCGCCGACTTCGGCTTCGGGTTCACGGGCTCCAGAACGAGCTCGATGACCGCCATCGGGGCGTTGTCACCCTTCCGGTTGCCGACCTTCGTGATGCGGGTGTAGCCACCCTCACGCTCGGCGACCAGCGGCGCGATCTCGGCGAACAGGACGTGCACAACTTCCTTGTCACCGATGACCGAGAGCACCCGACGACGCGCGTGCAGGTCACCGCGCTTGGCGAAGGTGATGAGACGCTCGGCCAGCGGACGCACCCGCTTGGCCTTGGCCTCGGTGGTCGTGATCCGCCCGTGCTCGAACAGCGCCGTGGCCAGGTCGAG
>NZ_JASBSF010000295.1 GCF_030149085.1 Microbacterium sp.
CCTCCTTGAGGGTGAGGGCGAGGTTCAGCCGGTTGCGCTCACCACCGGAGAGCACGCCGGCCTTCTTCTGCTGGTCGGGTCCCTTGAAGCCGAACTTCGACACGTAGGCTCGCGACGGGATCTCGGTCTTGCCCACCGTGATGATGTCGAGCCCGTCGGACACGACCTCCCAGAGCGTCTTGGTGGGGTCGATGTTCGAGCGCGACTGATCGACGTAGCTGATCTTGACGGTCTCGCCGATCTTCAAGTCACCGCCATCGAGAGGCTCGAGGCCGACGATCGTCTTGAACAACGTGGTCTTGCCGACACCGTTGGGGCCGATGACACCGACGATGCCGTTCGGGGGAAGGCTGAAGCTCAGTCCGTCGATGAGCGAGCGACCGTCGAAACCCTTCTTGAGCTTCTTGGCCTCGATGACAACGCTTCCGAGGCGCGGCCCCGGCGGAATCTGAATCTCTTCGAAGTCGAGCTTGCGCGTGCGCTCAGCCTCGGCGGCCATCTCTTCGTATCGAGCCAGACGCGCCTTCGACTTGGCCTGACGACCCTTCGCGTTCGAGCGGACCCAGTCGAGCTCTTCCTTCAGGCGCTTAGCGAGCTTGGCGTCCTTCTTGCCCTGGACATCCAGTCGCTCGGCTTTCTTCTCGAGGTACGTCGAGTAATTGCCCTCGTAGCCGATGAGACGGCCGCGGTCGACCTCGGCGATCCACTCGGCAACGTTGTCGAGGAAGTACCGGTCGTGGGTGATGGCGATCACAGCGCCCGAGTACTTCTGCAGGTGCTGTTCGAGCCAGAGCACGCTCTCGGCGTCGAGGTGGTTCGTGGGCTCGTCCAGCAGCAGAAGATCGGGCTTCTGCAGCAGGAGCTTCGTGAGTGCGACACGGCGCTTCTCACCACCCGAGAGCTGCGCGATCTGAGCATCTGCGGGGGGCGTGCGCAGCGCGTTCATGGCCTGGTCCAGCTGCGAGTCGAGGTCCCACGCGTCTGCCGCGTCGATCTCTTCCTGCAGGGCGCCCATCTCTGCCAGCAGGCTGTCGAAGTCGGCATCAGGGTCGCTCATGAGACCCGAAATCTCGTTGAAGCGATCCAGCTTGGCCTTGACGGCGATGCCGTCCTGGATGTTCTCGAGGACCGTCTTGGACTCGTCGAGCTCGGGCTCCTGCATGAGGATGCCGACGCTGAACCCCGGAGTGAGCGTCGCCTCTCCGTTGGACGGGGTGTCAAGGCCCGCCATGATCTTCAGGATCGTCGACTTTCCGGCACCGTTGGGGCCGACCATTCCGATCTTCGCTCCCGGAAGGAACGCCATCGTCACGTCGTCGAGGATCAGCTTCTCGCCCACAGATTTACGGGCGCGGACCATCTGATAGATGTACTCAGCCATAGCTCGACCAGTCTACGGGCCGCCTGTCCGTAGCCCGCGCCTCACCAATCGATGGGTCGGGTGTCTCCGACGAGACAGCGACCAGTCTGCAAGCCGGGCATGACAGCCGTCACCGGGTCTCCTGTCGAGGGGCCGACTTGTCCGACAAGGCACTCCTCGCCCCACCGAACCGAGAACTGGATACTCTCCGCAGGGTTACCGACGGTCGATTCGTCGTAGGTGACCTCCATCGCCGACTTGTCGAACCCCGCCTGAGTGAGGCCGTCGATGTAGGCGCGTCCCTGGAAGCGCTGATCGGTTGCCCACACGGCGGCGACGACGTCGGCGAAGAATGGCAGCGCCTCATCCGCGGTCGTCGCCTCGCTCACCTGTTGCGGTGCAGCAGAGGTCGTCTCGGTTGGTGTCGGGGTGATGCTCACCGTGGGGGTCGGCGACGGGGTGAGAACCGGTGTGCATCCCGTGAGTGCTCCGGCCACGATGGCTGCTCCGAGCAGCCCGACGATGCCGCCGGCTCGGCGAGATCTTGCCGGCACGAGCCGGGTTGTCAGTCGATCGGCGCACACGCAGAGGAGTCTAGAGCCCCTCCGCCGACTGCACGCTGGGAGGCTAGAACGGTGTCTCGCCACCGACCGGGACAGCCGGGGCGGCGCTGTCGAGGCCCGGTGCCGCCCAGGCATCCTCAGCTTCGCCCGAGCTCGACGGCGAAGCAGACGCGTTAGCCCCCGTGGCCTGCTTCGTGTAGGACGTGGTTCCCCACCGCAGGTCGTGGCCGACCGCTTCGGCATCGATGTCGATGCTGACTCCCTTCTTGCCTCCGGATTCCCAGGGGCGAAGACGTAGCCGGCCCGTAACCACCAGCGGCTCGCCCTTCGTGACCGAAGCCGCGATGTGTTCGGCAAGTCCCCGGAAAGCGGAGACGTTGTACCAGTTCGTGCCGTCGTCGACCCAGGTGCCCGTCGAGCGGTCGAGGCGCCGCTGCGCGCTCCCGAGCCGAAAGTTCACGACGGCGAGCCCTCCTGCCGTGACCTTGAACTCCGGGTTTCCCGCGACGTTTCCCGTAACGGTGATGGTGTCCTGCATTTCTCCCTTTCCCGCCCAGACCCGTTCCGGGCTGCGCTGGTACCCGAGTGCCCGTCGGGTACCAGCGCTGAGATCAGGCTCGCCGACCAGCGCGCCCGGTGGAGCACGACCCTGCTCAGGAGTGGACAGGTGCCGCGCGAGGACGGCTGGGGAGGATGCCTCAGGCCGTGACGTACTCCGAGAAGCGCGCCCGCACCTTGTTCACCTTGGGGACCGCGACAGCCAGGCAGTACCCCTGCGTGGGGTTCTTCGCGAAGAAGTCCTGGTGATACTCCTCCGCGGCGTAGAACTCACCGAGGGGCTCGATCGTGGTGACGATGCCGCCATCCCACCACTCGGCCGCGCGATCGCGCGCAGCCTCGAAGAGCTCCCGCTGATGATCGTCGGCGGGAAACATCGCGCTGCGGTACTGGGTGCCGACGTCATTACCCTGTCGGTTCAGCTGCCGCGGGTCGTGCATCGTGAAAAAGGCATCCAGGATCACGTCGTCCGAGATGACGTCGGGATCGAAGGTGACCGCGACGGCCTCGGCGTGCCCCGTGCGGCCCGTGCAGACAAGCTCATAAGAGGGGTTCTCGACGGTGCCGCCGACATAGCCCGAAACGACCGACGACACTCCGCGAAGAGCACGGTAAGCCGCGTCGAGACACCAGAAGCAGCCGCCTGCGAGAACGAACGTGTGCATGATTTCTCCTTGTTGTGGCGCCGGGTTCTCGGCGCCACTGAACACAACAGTCTCCCGCGAACTGCTGTTCCCCGCGACGTGTCGGTGGTCGGATCTATGTTCGATCGCGGAGGGAGACACAGATGCAGGCATCACGCATACAGCTCATACCGATCGGAATCGATGCTTGGCGCGTTGTCGATCCCGGCCGCGGCCCCATCGGTCACGTGCGCGTCGGTCGAGACGCCCAGGGCGAGCATTTCTCCGTCAAGCGCTTCCATCCGAGCGACCGGCGATTCCATGCGCTCGGACAGTTCGGGAACCGGGATGACGCCATCGACGCGCTCCTGTTGTCGACCTGACATCTGACCCGAGGCCGGCGGCTCAGACCGGTGAGCTCCAGAGATCCCGAACACCGTGCGGAGCATCTCGAAGCACCCCCGGCCAGACGTCCGCGAGAATCTCGACAGCTCGGCGCAGGTCGCTGGGCGGCGCGGTGAACGGGATGCGGAGGTGCCGTTCGTTTCCGCCATCTGGCGCGAACCTCGGACCGGCCGACAGGAGCAGGCCCGCCGCTCGAGCCTGGAGCACCAGCGCCGAACTCAACGGTGCGTTCAGTTCGACCCAGAGGGCAACTCCTCCATCAACCGAGGGCACGCGCCACTCCGGCAGCAGCTCCGAGAGCGCTGACACGAGGGCATCCCGTCCCTCGCGCAGGAACTCACCGCGATGGCGCGCGATCTCGGGCAGCCGAGGGATCAGCCCCGTCGCCACTGCCTGCTCGAACTCGGGAGTACCGAGGTCGTACGCCGGGCGTTCCTGCACAAGCCGGTCGATGAGGTCATGATCGGTCCGGATCCATCCGACCCGCAAGCCGCCCCATACGGTCTTGCCGAGTGACCCGACGCGCACGACCAGGGACTCGTCGGTCCCACGGAAGCCACGGTCATGAACCCCACGATCGATGTCGAGGTCGGCTGTGGTCTCATCGATCACGAGCCGGGTTCCCGAGCGACTCGCCGCGACCATGATGGTCTCGCGCTCGTGCGCCGACATGCTGCGGCCCGTCGGGTTCTGAAAGTCGGGCATGAGGTAAGCGAGGGAGGGCCGGGTACGAGCGAAGGACTCTTCGACGCGCTCGAGATCCCATCCACTTTCAGCCGTCACCGGGATGCCGACGAGCCGCCCGCCCGCACGCCGCAACGCGTCTGCCGCATGCGGATACGTGGGAGTCTCGATCGCTACGCGATCGCCGCGGCCGATGAGCACGCTCGCCAGCAGATGGATTGCGCTTTGGGCGCCGGGGGTGATCATGACCTGGCGCGCCTCGGTCGGCAGGCCACGAGCGCGGAACTGCTCAGCGATGGCTTCCCGCAGCTCAGCGCGTCCGAGAACGTCGTACCCTGACCGCGAGGCGAGCGTCGCCGCATCGGCGGCAACTTCCGCCATGTGCCCGGCAAGGCCAGGCCACGCTGGTGGGCTCGCCTGCTGCAAGTCGATGGTGCCCGCCGTTCCGAGCACGCGCCCGACCTCCCGGCGGCCGAGCGGGAGAGTAACGCTTCCCGAACCGCGCAGGCTGCTGATGTGACCGGAGTCACGAAGGCTCTGATAAGCCATCGACACGGTGCTACGGCTGACCCGAAGAGCGGATGCCAGTTCGCGCTCCGCCGGAAGCGCAGTCCGCGGCGCGATGCGGTTGTCCAAGCACAGCAGACGGATGCCGTCAGCGAGGGCCTCATACGCCGGTTCACGGGTGCGCCATCCGCCCAGAGCAAGCGTCAGCGAACGCGCAGACATTCGCGACTCCATGGCCACTCCTTCCTAATTGGACTGGTCACATCAGTCCACTTCTGGTCTTGGATGGTGCCATGCCTCGCCGCATCCTGCAACTTCTCATCGGGCTCCCCCTCTACGGTGTCGGAGCTGCGCTGACCGTGGATGCTGGTCTGGGCGTCGACCCCTGGACCGTGCTGGCCGAGGGCCTGTCGATCAGGACGGGCATCGGCGTCGGATGGATGACGAACATCCTCGGCCTCGCGATTCTGCTGGTGTGGATTCCGCTTCGCCAGCGCCCCGGAATCGGCACCCTCGCCAACATCCTGACCGTTGGCACCGCCATGCAGGTGACCCTCTGGGTACTGCCACCGATCAGTGGATTCGTCGCTCAGCACGCTGTGCTTGTGGGAGGCATCCTGCTGGTTGCCATCGCCTCGGGGCTCTACATCGGTGCCCGCTTCGGGCCGGGCCCTCGCGACGGACTCATGACGGGTCTGCGCAGCCGGTTCGGGATGCCGATCTGGGCAGCTCGCGCCAGCGTCGAGCTGACAGCGCTCGTCATCGGGTGGCTTCTGGGCGGCACGGTCGGTCTTGGCACCGTGCTGTTCGCGGCGACCATCGGCCCCCTCGTCCACATCACGTTGCCGCTGTTCGACACCGCTCGCATGCGGGCGACAACACCGCGTGGCGCCGTGCCGGCCGCTCCCCTCGCTTCACCGAGGTAGGACTACTTGGGGTGAGTAACGGGACTTGAACCCGCGACCCCCTGGACCACAACCAGGTGCTCTACCAACTGAGCTATACCCACCATGTGCGCACCGGAGTGCGCAACCAAAAGATTCTCTCACACGCCAGAGGCGAACGCCGACACGGCGGCAGCCGCTGCCTGCTTGGCCTCATCGCTGGTCGGACCCGG
>NZ_JASBSF010000272.1 GCF_030149085.1 Microbacterium sp.
CGGTCGAGGAAGCCGTAGAGGCGGCTGCCGACTAAATCCGTCACTACGGCGAGCTCGGGCACGATGTGGAGCATGCGATCGACGGTGTCGTCGTCATGGTCGATGAGCTGGCTCTGCACGACGAGCTGGGCGCGACCAGCCGCGCCCCGCGGTGGGCGATCGCGTACAAATACCCGCCCGAGCAGGTGAACACGAAACTGCTCGACATCGTGGTGTCGGTCGGTCGCACCGGTCGAGCAACGCCCTTCGCGGTCATGGAACCCGCGCGGGTCGCCGGCAGCGTCGTGCGCCAGGCGACGCTGCACAATCAGGATGTCGTGAAGGCCAAGGGCGTGTTGATCGGCGACACGATCGTCATCCGCAAGGCCGGCGACGTCATCCCAGAAGTTCTGGGCCCGGTCGTGGAGCTGCGTGACGGCAGCGAACGCGCATTCGTCATGCCGACGCACTGCCCCGAATGCGGCTCTCCGCTCGCCCCAGCGAAGGACGGCGACATCGACCTGCGGTGCCCGAACACGAGATCGTGTCCCGCTCAGGTGCGGGGGCGTGTGGAGCACATCGGGTCGCGGGGCGCTCTCGATATCGAGGGTCTCGGCGAGGTGTCAGCCGCGGCGCTGACGCATCCGTTGCGGCCCGAGGTGCCGCCGCTGGTCACCGAAGCCGGCCTCTTCGATCTGCGTGCCGAGGACCTGTTTCCGATCGACGTCGAGGTCCGGGATGCTGAGACGGGTCTCGTTCGTCTCGATGCTGACGGCGAGCCGGATGCGCGCAGCCCGTTCCGTCGTCAGCGTAAGGCTCCCCTGGAAGGCCGTGCGCCGACCCCGTCGCGCCCCGATCCTGTTTTCGATCCCGACGGGCCGTTCGATGGCGATGCCGACTTCATCCTGTCCGCGGCGGCGCATGAGCTGCTCGAGAATCTCGGACGCGCCAAGACGAAGGAGCTGTGGCGCTTCCTCGTCGCGTTGAGCATTCGTCACGTCGGCCCGGTCGCCGCCCGCGCGCTGGCGCAGTGGTTCGGGTCAATCGATGCGATTCGTGCAGCGTCCCGTGAAGAACTCGCCGCAGTCGAGGGCGTCGGCCCGATCATCGCCGACGCGATCATCGACTGGTTCGAGGTCGACTGGCACGTGGAGATCGTTGAGCGGTGGGCGGCTGCCGGAGCGCAGCTTGCCACTCCCGGGCATCCGGGTCCGGGTGCTGCTGTCGCCTCGGGCGGCGTGCTCGAGGGCGTCACGGTTGTGGCTACCGGAACTCTTGAGGGATACACCCGCGAGGGTGCACAGGAGGCGATCATCGCTGCCGGTGGGAAGGCTGCCTCGAGCGTGTCGAAGAAGACGGATTTCGTCGCGGCGGGCCCAGGCGCGGGCTCGAAACTCGCGAAGGCCGAGGAGCTCGGCATCCGCATCATCGACGCCGCGCAATTTCGCATCCTTATCGAGCAGGGACCAGCCGCGCTGGGGGAGTAGTTCGGCGCAAATCTCAGTGTCGTACGTTTGTTCTAATCTCAGGATCAAGATCACTGAGGGAGGACAAGATCATGAGTGCACTGGACGCCGCAACGCAGGCATGGCTCGACCAAGAAGATCGCCACACCGTTGAGACCATTCGAAAGTACGGTACGTACATCCAGTACGTCGGTGGGGACGGGGACGTTGAACGCGCGCCGTTCGCGTACACGGTTGGTCTGTATGGGATCGGTCATCCCGAGCTCGTGATTCTTGGTGTGGGGCCTGAGACTGCGGCAGCGGTTCTCAACGATCTCTCGGCGCGTATCCGGCACGGATCCGATCTCATTCCGGGCGGGATTCTGAGCTTCCAGGTCTGGCAGCATCGCGTCCGGGTCGAGGCGGTTCCCAACCCGGGCGAGATCGCCTTCGCCGCCAATCGGTTCTACCAGCGACCCGACGCGTTCTCGGTTCCGCTTCTCCAACTCACCCACGACGATGTCAACGGCCACTTTCCGGACGAGGTGGGCTACTCGATTCCCGCATGGATTCAACCGCGGCCTGGGCAGTGGCGAGCCTGATACCGGAGTCCTTACTCCTCGCCCGAGAGCTCCAGGAGTTTCGTGCGCACCTGCCGCCGCAACACCTTTCCGATCAGTGACTTCGGCAGCTCGTCGACGACGAAGATGCGTCGCGGCACCTTGTAGGGGGTCAGGATGCTGCGAGCGAAGTCACGGATCGCGGTCTCGTCGATGTCCTCGATGCTCGGATCGAGCACAATCGCGGCGACGACTTCCTCCCCGGAGTGCTCCGACGGCAGGCCGACTACGGCGACGTCAGCGACCGCAGGATGCTGCCGCAGCACTCCCTCGACCTCGGTCGGGGCGACGTTGAAGCCCCCGGTGATGATGAGTTCCTTGATGCGATCGACGATCCGCACGAAGCCGGCGTCGTCGATCGTGACGATGTCTCCGGTGCGGAACCATCCGTCAACGAAGACCTCTTCGGTCTCCTCCGGGCGACCGTAATAGCCCGAGAAGACCTGGGGTCCGCGAACGATGAGCTCGCCGCGCTCGCCGGGCGCGACATCCGTGGTCGGGTCATCGGGGTCAACGACCCGACACTCCGTTCCCGGGAGGGGCAGCCCCACCGTTCCGGGGACGCGGTTTTCGGCGACAGGATTGGCCATGAGGACCGGGGAGCATTCGCTCAGTCCGTACCCCTCGACGAGGTATCCGCCGGTCTCGGCCTCGAACGGCACGACCAGCTCGTGGGGGAGTGCCATAGCGCCGGAGATCGCGATACCTGTGCCCGCGAGCGAGATCCCGGTGCGCTGGGATTCCTTCAGCAGCCGGTCCGCGATCGGAGGTACGAGCGGCAGGAAGGTCGCCGGATGCTTCTTCGTGACCTCCAGCACCATGTCGGGGTCAAAGCGTGGGAACAGCACGAGCCGCGCACCCATCGACATCGCGAACGTGAGGCACAGGGTTAGTCCGTACGCGTGGAACATCGGCAGGACGGCGTAGACGACGCATCCTTCGCCGCGATGGATCGTGGGGACCCAGGCGCGCGCCTGGGCCGCGTTCGACAGCAGGTTTCGGTGGGTCAGTGACGCGCCCTTGGGGTTGCCCGTCGTTCCGCTCGTGTACTGGATGAGGGCGAGATCGTCGGTCGAGGGCGACGGATGCGTGGCGGGCAGTGGCTCGTGACCGACGACATCATCCCAGCTGACAGCGCCGCTGACTCGCTCGGTCAGCGCAGTGCGCGCCTCGCGTGCTTTGGCGATCGGGAGCTTGAGCGCCAGCTGCATCGTCCACGGCATCGCCTTCGTGATGTCCACGGAGATGAGCGTGTCGACACGCAGGTCGCGCGGGAACTCCTGAACGGTGCGCACGACCTTGCTCCACACAATGGCGTGCTTGGCGCCGTGGTCTTCGAACTGCTTTCGCAGTTCCCGCGGTGTGTAGAGGGGGTTGTGTTCGACGACAACGGCGCCGAGACGCAGGATGGCGTAGAACGCGACGATGTGCTGCGGGCAGTTGGGAAGCACGATCGCGACGGGGTCTCCTGCCCGGACACCGTGTGCGTGCAACGCGGCAGCCGCGCGCTGGATCTGCTCATCGAGCGACCGGTAGCTCGTCGTATGTCCGAAGAACTGCAGTGCCGGGGCATCGGGATAGTCACGGACGGATGCGGCGACGATGTCGATCAATGACCCGCTGACCGGCTCGAGGTCCTCGGGGACCCCCTCTGCGTAGATGGCGATCCACGGGCGGGGCGGGTCGTAAGAGGTCACGGCACCCAGCCTAAGGGCGTCGCCAAGCCTGCGGGAGAGGTCTCGGCGAGGGCGCGTCATCGCCCCCACCTAGAATGGTCCGGTGTCTGAAATCACCCCCGATCTCGTGCGCCATCTCGGTGTGCTCGACCGGATACGCAAGAGCGACGACGAGGTTCAGCGCCTCACCGGTCAGCTCGACGCGATCGTCGACAACATCGCCAAGGTGTCTCAGGTCGCCACTCCCGAGGTGCCCGCGACGAGTCATCCGATCGCCCTGCGCAACGTGTTCCGCGCTGATGTTCCCGGCGACATGCTCACCCCCGAGCAGGTGCTGCAGAACGCCCCGGATGCCGCAGACGGCCGCTTCCGTGTGACCGCGATCCTGGGAGAAGAGCAGTGACAGACCTCACCCGACTGACCGCAGCCGAACTGGCATCCTCGCTCGCTTCTGGCGAGATCTCGAGTGTCGAGGCCACGCGCGCCCACCTCGATCGGATCGCAGCGGTGGATGCCGACATCCACGCCTTCCTCCACGTCAGCGACCAGGCGCTCGAGGTCGCTGCCGGCATCGACGCCCGGCGCGCGGCAGGCGAGGAGCTTCCCGAACTCGCCGGCGTCCCCCTCGCCATCAAGGACGTGCTGGTTACGACCGATATGCCCTCGACGAGCGGCTCTCGCATCCTCGAAGGATTCATGTCGCCCTACGATGCGACAGTCGTTGCTCGCTCACGTGCTGCCGGTCTCGTGCCACTGGGCAAGACCAACATGGACGAGTTCGCGATGGGTTCATCGACCGAGCACTCGGCATACGGTCCGACGCATAACCCCTGGGATCTTGAGCGGATCCCGGGTGGGTCTGGCGGCGGTTCTGCGGCGGCGGTGGCAGCGTTCGAGGCGCCGCTGGCTCTCGGCTCTGACACGGGCGGCTCGATCCGTCAGCCCGCTCACGTCACCGGCACGGTGGGCCTTAAGCCCACGTATGGCGCCGTGAGTCGGTACGGGGCGATCGCTCTGGCTTCCAGTCTCGATCAGGTCGGACCGGTCACGCGTACGGTGCTCGACGCGGGCCTGCTGCACGACGTCATCGGTGGACACGACCCTCACGATTCGACCTCGCTCGCCGAGGACTGGCCGTCGTTTGCGGATGCCGCACGCGAAGGAGCCCGCGGCGACGTGCTGAATGGTCTGCGCGTCGGCGTCATCCGGGAGCTGCCCGACAGCGGTTTCCAGAGCGGCGTGTCTGCGTCGTTCCGCGCTGCTCTGGCGCGCATGGAGGCGCACGGCGCCGAGATCGTCGAGATCAGCGCGCCCCACTTTGAGTACGGCGTCGCGGCCTACTACCTGATCCTGCCGGCCGAGGCATCCAGCAACCTCGCGAAGTTCGACTCTGTTCGTTTCGGACTTCGCGTCGACGTTCCGGGGGGAACGGTCGAAGATGTGATGGCGGCGACCCGAGATGCCGGTTTCGGAGACGAGGTCAAGCGCCGCATCATCCTGGGCACCTACGCGCTGAGCGCTGGGTACTACGACGCGTACTACGGGTCCGCGCAGAAGGTTCGCACGCTCATCCAGCAGGACTTCGACCAGGCATTCGCGCAGGTCGACGTGATTGCCACTCCCACCGCCCCGACCACAGCCTTCCGTTTGGGGGAGAAGATCGACGACCCGTTGCAGATGTATCTCAACGACGTCGCGACGATCCCTGCGAACCTGGCCGGCGTGCCCGGGATCTCGCTTCCCTCGGGCCTGTCGGCCGACGATGGACTGCCGGTCGGCATCCAGTTCCTCGCCCCGGCGAGGCAGGATGCCCGGCTCTACCGTGTCGGTGCGGCGCTCGAAGCGCTGCTTGTCGACGAGTGGGGCGGTCCGCTGCTTGATCGTGCCCCGGTGCTGGGCGCTGCGACGGGAGGTCGTGCCTGATGGCTACCGCAAAGCTCATGGACTTCGACAAGGCTCTCGAGATGTTCGAGCCGGTGCTCGGGTTCGAGGTGCACGTCGAGCTGAACACTGAGACCAAGATGTTCTCGGCGGCCGGCAACCCTGCTCACGCGTCCAACCACAGCGCTGAGCCGAACACGCTCGTCGCGCCGGTCGACATGGGCCTGCCTGGCGCATTGCCGGTCGTGAACGAGACAGCCGTGCGCTCCTCAATCAGCCTGGGCCTTGCCCTCGGCTGCTCGATCGCGCCATCGAGCCGGTTCGCGCGCAAGAACTACTTCTATCCCGATCTCGGCAAGAACTATCAGATCTCGCAGTACGACGAGCCGATCGCTTTCGAGGGGAAGGTTGAGGTCGAGCTCGAAGACGGCACGATCGTAGAAGTTCCCATCGAGCGCGCGCACATGGAGGAGGATGCCGGAAAGCTCACCCACATGGGAGGCTCCACCGGTCGCATCCAGGGCGCCGAGTACTCGCTTGTCGACTACAACCGTGCGGGCGTTCCGCTGGTTGAGATCGTGACCAAGCCCATCTATGGCGCTGAGCACCGCGCGCCCGAAATCGCCAAGGCGTATGTCCGGACCATCCGTGACATCGTGCTCTCGCTCGGCATCTCCGAGGCGCGACTCGAGCGCGGGAACCTGCGTTGCGATGCCAACGTTTCGCTTCGGCCGCGTGTTGCGGCCGGTGAGCCGCCGGCGCCGCTCGGCACGCGCACCGAGACCAAGAACGTCAACTCGATGCGCTCGGTCGAACGGGCAGTGCGCCACGAGATTCAGCGGCAGGCCGCGATCTTGGCTGCCGGAGGCACGATCACGCAAGAGACCCGGCACTGGCACGAAGACACCGGCACGACGTCGCCCGGTCGCCCGAAGTCGGATGCCGATGACTACCGCTACTTCCCCGAGCCCGACCTGCTCCCCGTCGAGCCGTCAGCTGAGCTGATCGAGGAGCTTCGTGCCGCGCTCCCCGAGGCGCCCGCCGCGCGTCGCCGGCGACTGAAGGCCGAGTGGGGCTTCACGGACCTCGAGTTCCAGGATGTCGCCAATGGCGGCATCCTCGCCGAGGTCGAGGCCACGATCGCCGCGGGTGCGTCGCCGGCGTCAGCGCGCAAGTGGTGGACCGGCGAGATCGCCCGGATCGCCAACGCTCAGGACCGCGAAGCGAGCGACCTCGTCTCGCCTGCGGACGTCGCGGCCCTGCAGGGGCTCGTCGATGCCGGAACACTCACCGACAAGCTCGCCCGGCAGGTGCTGGAGGGTGTCATCGCCGGCGAGGGC
>NZ_JASBSF010000305.1 GCF_030149085.1 Microbacterium sp.
TCACCTACGGCACGAACAACGAGTTCGGCTTCGACTACCTCCGCGACAACATGGCCTGGCGCCGGGAGGATCTCGTCCAGCGTGGACACTTCTTCGCGATCGTCGACGAGGTCGACTCGATCCTCATCGACGAAGCTCGTACGCCGCTGATCATCTCGGGTCCCTCCGCAGGAGAAGCCAACCGGTGGTTCGCCGAGTTCGCCAAGATCGCTCGGACTCTCGAGCCGGGCGTCGACTATGAGGTCGATGAAAAGAAGCGCACGATCGGCGTGCTCGAGCCGGGTATCGAGAAGGTCGAGGACTACCTCGGGATCGACAACCTCTACGAGTCCGTCAACACCCCGCTGATCTCGTTCCTGAACAACTCGATCAAGGCGCTCGCCCTGTTCAAGCGCGACACGGACTACGTCGTTATGAACGACGAAGTGATGATCGTCGACGAACACACCGGTCGAATCCTGGTCGGCCGTCGCTACAACGAGGGTATCCACCAGGCGATCGAGGCGAAGGAAGGTGTTCCGGTCAAGGCCGAGAACCAGACCCTCGCGACAGTGACGCTGCAGAACTATTTCCGCCTCTACGACAAGCTCTCTGGCATGACCGGTACCGCCGAGACGGAGGCTGCCGAGTTCATGTCGACCTACCAGCTCGGGGTCGTCGCGATCCCCACGAACAAGCCAATGATCCGCAAGGATCAGTCGGACCTCGTGTACAAGAACGAGCCGGCGAAGTTCGCCCAGGTGGTCGAAGATATCGCGAAGCGCCACGAGTCGGGGCAGCCGGTGCTTGTTGGCACGGTGTCGGTGGAAAAGAGCGAGTACCTGTCGCGCCTGCTCGCGAAGAAGGGCATCAAGCACGAGGTGCTCAACGCGAAGAACCACGCGCGGGAGGCCGAGATCGTGGCCCGTGCCGGGCGATTGGGTGCGGTGACCGTCGCAACGAACATGGCGGGTCGTGGAACCGACATCATGCTCGGCGGGAACGCTGAGTTCCTCGCGGTGCAGGAGATGAAGGCGAAGGGTCTCGATCCGGTGGAGACGCCGGACGAGTACGAGGCCGAGTGGGATGCGGTGTACCAGGCCACCCGCGATCACGTTGCCGAAGAGGCCGAGAAGGTCGTGGCCGCCGGCGGCTTGTATGTTCTGGGCACCGAGCGGCACGAGTCGCGCCGCATCGACAACCAGCTGCGTGGTCGTTCAGGCCGTCAGGGCGACCCGGGGGAGAGTCGGTTCTACCTGTCTTTGACCGATGACCTGATGCGGCTGTTCCAGTCCGGGGCTGCCGAGGCCATCCTCTCGCGCACAAACTTCCCCGATGACGTCGCGATCGAATCCGGCATGGTCTCGCGTGCGATCAAGAGCGCTCAGTCGCAGGTGGAGGCGCGTAACGCCGAGCTACGCAAGAACGTGCTGAAGTACGACGACGTCCTCAATCGTCAGCGTGAAGCGATCTATTCGGATCGTCGGCACATCCTCGAGGGAGACGACATCGCGGATCGAGTCCAGCATTTCATCGAGGACGCGATCAGCACGCTCATTGACGACCACACGGGTACGGGTCACACCGAGAGCTGGGACTTCGACGCTCTGTGGACCGAACTCAAGACGCTGTATCCGGTCTCTCTCACGATCGACGAGGTCGTCGCCGAGTCCGGAAGCAAGGGCAAGGTCACTCCCGAGGTCCTCAAGCGCGAGATCATCTCGGATGCTCGCATCGCCTACCAGAAGCGTGAGGAGAGCCTCGGCGAGGCTGCGATGCGCGAGCTCGAGCGGCGCGTGGTGCTTCAGGTCGTCGACCGCCGTTGGCGCGACCACCTCTACGAGATGGACTACTTGAAGGACGGCATCGGCCTGCGCGCGATGGCTCAGCGTGATCCGCTGATCGAGTACCAGCGCGAGGGCTATCAGATGTTCCAGCAGATGATGGGCCAGATCAAGGAAGAGTCAGTCGGCTACCTCTACAACCTGGAGGTCGAGGTGCGTCGCGCCGAGGGCGAGAGCGCCGCCGAAGTCGAGGCGAAGGGTCTGTCTATCGCGCCCGTGGAGGGGCAGCGACTGCAGTATTCCGCGGCCAACGACGCTGGTGAGGTCGAGGTGCGCAACGAACGCGGCCAGGTGCAGCAAGCGGCGACCAGTCGGGCCCGTCAGGCTGCGGCATCCGCGCCCGCGGCGCCGGTCGCGCCGGCGGCTCCCGCCGCGCGAGGCGCATTCGGTCAGCGCACCGATGGCGAAGCGCCGGCGCAGTCAGCCCAGCCGCCACTAAACCGCGCGCAGCGACGCGCAGCCGACAAGAAGAAGTAACCGCAGGGCGCGAGAGCGCGAGCCACGCGCGGTCAGGTGGCCCGGCGGGTGCGGCATTATCCTGAACGGATGACCCACCCCCGGCCGCTCGACCAGTCGAGCAAACTCAAGCACGTCCTCTACGAGATCCGGGGACAGGCCCTGGTCGAGGCCGATCGGCTCGAGGCCGAGGGACACCGGATCCTCAAGCTGAACACGGGAAACCCGGCAGCGTTCGGCTTCGAGGCTCCGTTCCAGATCGTGCGGGACATGATCGAGGCGGTCCCCGAGGCCCACGGCTACAGCGACAGCCGCGGTATCAAGTCAGCCCGACTCGCCGTCGTCTACCGATACGAGCAGGTCCCCGGATTCCCCGCGCTCGACCCCGACGACGTGTACCTCGGGAACGGTGTCTCCGAGCTCATCACGATGACGATGCAGGCCCTCCTGGACGAGGGCGACGAGGTGCTGATCCCGGCTCCCGACTACCCGCTGTGGACGGCGATGACGAGCCTGGGGGGCGGGACGCCGGTCCACTACCTCTCCGATGAGCAAAATGGCTGGCAGCCAGACATCGAGGACATCCGCTCGAAGATCACGGAGCGCACCAAAGCGATCGTTGTCATCAACCCCAACAACCCGACCGGTGCCGTCTATACGCGGGAAGTCCTCGAACAGATCGCCGACATCGCCCGCGAGCACTCTCTTCTGGTCCTCGCTGATGAGATCTATGACCGCATCCTCTTCGACGATGCGACCCACATTCCGATGGCTGCTGTGGCGCCGGATCTGCTGGTGCTGACGTTCAACGGGCTCTCGAAGACCTATCGAGTCGCAGGCTATCGCTCGGGGTGGCTCGCGATCACGGGACCGAAGGATCACGCGGCGGGCTTCCTGGAGGGAATCACGCTGTTGGCCTCGACCCGGCTGTGTCCCAACGTTCCGGCGCAGTACGCCGTGCAGGCTGCGCTGTCGGGAGTCCAGTCGATCGACGCGCTGATTGCGCCCACGGGGCGGTTGCACGAGCAGCGGGATGCTGCCTGGGAGGCCCTGGAGTCGATCCCGGGCGTGAGCTGCGTCAAGCCCGAGGGGGCGCTGTACGCCTTCCCGCGCTTCGATCCGAACGTTTACGAGATTCGCGATGACGCGAAGCTCGTGTACGACTTCCTCGTCGCGGAGAAGGTGCTGCTCGTGCAGGGGACGGGATTCAACTGGCCGACCCCTGACCATGTGAGGATCGTGACGCTTCCCGAGTCTCGCGTTCTCACCGAGGCGATCGAGCGGCTCGGGAACTTCCTGTCGTCGTACCGGCAGTAAGGCGGGTTGCCGTTCGCGGCATCGTCACAGCAGGGCGAGCGAGGTGGTGCGCCACCGGCCGTCCATGCCCTCCAACCGCAGGGCCACCGCACGGGTGCGGGCGGGGCCGCGGACGATGACGACGCCCTCGACGATGCCATCCGCGGGTGAGGAGTGGCGTACGGAAACGATCTGATGCACGGGACGTTTCGCGGGGATGCCGCGGGCACTTCGTGCGCGGGCGGCGAGGTTGGCTCGGGTGACGAGCTTCCGATAGGCATCCTCGGTCAGCCACCTGGCGAGTTGGTCCACTTCGCGAACACCCGCGAAGATCTCCAGGACACCGCGCGAGATGTTGCGCAAGAAGGCCTCGGGATCGGGGAGGTCGGCGGTGCTCGTGCGCTGCGGCGCGAAGTACTGGTTCAGCTCGGCCGCTTCATCTGCCGCGCGGTACGCACGTGCGAAGTTCGGTTGCGTCGTCGCCATGAGATCTCACTCTCGACCGGTAACAGGATGTCGAGAAGTAGAGCACACGGCAGGATGCCGGGTGGGGGCCGGGGCCTCGCTGTGGACAGTTTCTCATCGACTCCTCATCTGGGACGTACGCTCGCCCCGTGCGATGGGACCGGCTGTTCGATGACCTCGAAGCTCAAGCATCCGCCGAGTGGGAAGCAGAGCGCGCAGCCCTCGCCTCCGAGTCTGAGCGGGTGCGCCTGTCGCGCGTATCGCTGCGGGACCGGCTTCTCGTGCTGCGGGATGCCCAGGCTCAGGTTCGGGCGCACCTGAGTGGTGGCGGCGATGTCGAAGGGCGGATCGTTGCGGTGGGAGCCGATTGGTTCGCGCTCGATCGAGGACCGTCCTCCGTCAGCATCGTGCCCCTCGCCGGGCTCATGGGACTACGGATGCCGCACGCCGACCTCCTGCACAGCGCCTCGGGACGTTCGGGGCAAGCCCTCCGTGAGCGGGTGGATCTCGGTTTCGTCCTGCGCGACCTCGCGCGCCGGCGCGTTCCCGTCCTGGTCGAGCTGGTCGTCGGCGACTCCCTGACCGGAACCGTGGACCGAGCCGGTGCCGATCATTTCGATCTTGCCCTTCACGACCTCGATACCCCGCGGCATCCGTCGGCGGTGACCGGCTTTCGGATGGTTCCGTTCGGCGCGCTCGCGCAGCTGATCGTGGCGGCCGGGGACTCGGGGCTCTGACCCGCAGAAGCCCGTGGATCAGTCGGGGTTGCGAATGGCTCCGGTGCCCCACAGCTCGGGGAAACTGGCGGTCTGAGACTGGTGCCACAGCGCCATGCGGCGGGTCTGCTCGACCTGATCGTCGAGGTAGGCCTCGACGCTCGTCTCGTCAATCCGCCACTGCCCGCTCTCGCCCACACGCATCCCGCGGAGCTGTCCGGCCAAGACGAGGGCCACCACGTCATCGACCTCGATCGCGAGCACTTCGGCGACCTGCGAGGGCGTCAACAGGCGCGCGTCGGCAGCGGGGGGATGGGGCATGTCCCCATTATGACGCCGGGTTCGGACAGGGCAGCGCAGCAGCGCACGCTGTGGATAAGCGCGGGAGCCTTTCGCATGCCTCGGCCACCATGGTTCGCATGTTCTCCCCGTCTCGAACGTCCCGGCGCCCCGCGTGGGCCGACCTGCGGTTCCTTGTCGGCATCGTTCTGGTTCTGGCTTCTGTCGGTGGTGTGTGGTTCATCGTGTCGGCGGCGCGTCAGACCGAACCCGTGTACGTCGCCGTCCGGGCGATCGTGCCCGGCGAGCCGGTCGCGGCAGCCGACCTTGCCGTCGTGGATGTTGCTCTGGGAGCTGCATCTGACGCCTACCTGGGGGCTGATGATCTCGGTGAAGGGCTCGTCGCGGCGCGGACGGTCTCGGCCGGAGAGCTCGTGCCTGCTGACGCCCTCGTGACCGACGACAGTACGCGCTCGACGACGGTCGTCGTCCGCAGCGCGGCCGAGGTACCGGGATCCGTCGTGGCCGGATCGACCGTGGAGTTGTGGGCAGCGCCGCGCCTGGATCAGTCGCGCTTCGATACGCCACGCATCCTCGTGGCCGACGCGACAGTCGTCAGCGTCAGCCGGGACGACTCGCCACTGGCAGGGGGAACGGCAGCGGTCGAGCTGGTGATCCCCCGAGCCGATGTCGCCGCCGCGCTTGCTGCGATCGCCGACGGCTCGGCGCTCTCGGTTGTGCCCTGGACTCCGGGGCAGCAATGAAGACGCTCATCGCGCTGGATGAGCCCCACGCGACACGGCTGGCTGACGAGCTGTCGCGGCTCGGATGGGACGTGCTGGCGGTGCCGGTGACGGCGCCCGGTATCGCGGCCACCCGCGGTGGGGTCCACGAGGCCGGCGATCAGGAGCTGGACCTTCTCGTCGTTGCTGCGCGCCACGACACACTCACGCGCGAGCTCGTGACGGCGTGCGATCGGGAGGGGATCCGAATCGTCCCGGTGGGGGAGGGGGAGGCGTCGGCGCGCCTTGCTCAGGCATTCGGACTCGGCGTCCCGATGTCGCCTCGCGCTTCCGGTCGCGAGCTCGTGCGTGCCCTCCGGGATCCGCTGCCGGCTGCTCCCGCTCCTCGG
>NZ_JASBSF010000314.1 GCF_030149085.1 Microbacterium sp.
GTGGATCACCTGTCGCTGTGGGCGGGTGCCGGCCAGCGCGAGCAGGGCCCGCAGCTGCTCCTTGGCGACGTATGCGCCCAGGATCTGCCAGCCGCCATCTCCTGTGTCCACCAACGCGTTCCACGTCCGTGCGAACGTCTCGGGCCGCAGCCGTTCGTGGCCGGTGAGCAGTCGGCGCCGGGCCCGCCAGGCCGGGTCGACCTTGCGGCCGCGGCGGCCTTCGTGTTCGCGGATCATGCGTTGGCGGACCGCGGTGACCGCGTCGTTGGCCAGGCGCACCAGGTGGAACCGGTCGGCGACCAGCGTCGCGTGCGGCAGCGCCTCGCGGACCGCCTTGGCGTAGGAGGCGGACAGGTCGATCGTCACGTGCGTGATGGCCTGCCGCCACGCAGTGGGCTGGTCGGCCAGCCACGCCGTGACGGCAGCGGCGGAGCGTCCCTCGACGTGGGCCAACAGCCCGCCGGTGCCGACCGCGTCGACGAACCCGGTGTGCCAGCGGTCGGCGGCCAGCACCCAGCGGCCGGTGCCGGCGTCCTGGCGCCAGATCGGCCTGCGCGGCGGGTCTCATCGATCCCGAGCACCCGCACCGCCGGCAGCGGCGCGGCGAGCGCCTCGGTGACGTGCTCGACGTAGGCGGCATGCACGGTGGCCCAGGCCGCGCCATAGTTCCCGGCGGCCTAGGCCACGCGCCGGCGCTGCTCGGCCACCGCGGCGCCCAGCTCGGCGCGCAGCCGGCGGGTCAACCGGGCCCGGGCCGGCACCGCGGCCACGGCCTCGGTGAACGACCCCCGAGGGCACCGAGACTAGCCTCGGCGCACCGCCACCTGCGCTTGTGCCACACAAGCCGTAAGGGCGTTGTCTCGTAAGGGATATCGCGCGGCCTGGTGCGCACGTGTTCCTTCACCGAGGACGACAGCCCCCCGCACGCCGGGCACGCCGACACGGTCGCATCGGCGGTGACCACGTGCACGATGCGGCCGCCGAACGCATCAACCTCGACCCGCTCGACGGCCAGACCGTCTAGACCGAGCAGACGCGACGCATCCGTCGAACCCGCGCGCGGAGGTCTTGTGCCCGTGCCGCGCCTCCGGATCGACGGTGGAGATCACCCGGTCCGGCGCCACCCGGCGGGCGATCCGGAACACCCCGTCGGCGTGCTCGTCCAGGTCCTGGCCGACCACGGTGGCCAGCAGCTGCCCGGCCTGGGTCACCGCCGGGTCCAGCTGGCGGCCATCCAGCACCGCCAGCGCCGCCCTGGCGTCCTTGGCCAGCGTGTCCACCAGCGCCTCCCGGGCGGCCGGATCCTCCCAGTCGCACACGGGTTTGCCGGCGTCGGCGTACTCATCGGCGCGGGCCAGCACCGCCCGCAACTCGGCCTGCAGGTCCGCCTCGGCCACCTTGAGCAACCCGCGGATCGCCGACCGCACCAGCGTGACGGTGTCCATCGTGGCCACCGCGTCGTACAACGGGGTCGAGTCCAACACCCGCCGGCGCCCGACCAGCCCGGCCTTGCGGGCCGCCTCCAAGGTCACCTGGAAGATCCGGTTCGGCCGCGCCGAACGCGCCAGCCGGGCCCGCATGTCCACCAGCACCGTGTGCACGAATCCCGGATAGTCAAAATCCAGCCCGCCGGCCGCGTACTTCCACCGCGCGTCGAACGCGAACCGGTCCACCGCCTCCCGGTCCGAGCACCCCTCGATCCGCTGCAGCACCATCACCACCGCCACGATCATCGGCGGCACACTGCGCCGGCCCACGTCGGTGAACAGGTCGGCGAACATCTCATCGGGGAACAACGAAAAGCACTCCCGATGCAACACCGCGTAGATCGAATCTGGCGCCACCCGGCCCTCGCAGAAGTTCGCCGTCGACCGCAACAGATCAGGCTGCCTCGGCGCCAACCCCAACGTCATCGATCACTCCCCGAACCCAGCGGCTACTGCCGCCATCCTCCAGGAATGATCTTGAAGGGCTGGTCAACGCCACGCGAAAAACACCAACGTCCTAGACCTTCTCCGTGAGGACCTGTTGCGCCGTCAACGCGGCGAACCGGCTGCTACAAGCCTGGGGCGGCCTGAGGACGAGCTCGTTGCCCACCTGACTCGCATCTTGCCTGCAACTTCGCAGCAAGGCACCGCAGCACCGTCTCGCCATGTGAACACGGTGCCGCCTGCGGAGATCGAGCGGCGTCGCCAAGCGGAGGCCGCGGTCGCGGACGTTCGCATCTCGGATCCAGCCAGTTTGGATGACGCGGAACTGGTGTCTGTCGTCAAGCGCCTCGAGGGCCTCGAGGCGGAGCTGTCGACGATCCGCAAACAGCTGTTCCACGTCCTGGATGCCCTGACCGCAGAGATAGAACGACGTGTCGCTGCCGGTCTCATGCCTACTGAGGCGGCAGAGAGCACAAGCTGAGCCTGCCAGGTTGCATCTGCAGCCCGCGAAGCGGGCTCCTCGCACCCGGGGGTTGGGTGGCTGGGTCGTTGACCGGCACACTGGCTCAGACGGGTGACATGGCCGGGGAGCAAACATGGCAGTGAAGGTCGGGGTCGTCGGGTGCGGCTACCTTGGTGCGGTACATGCCGCCTCGATGGCGGATCTGGGCCACACCGTTGTCGGCTACGATGTGGATGCCGACAAGATTGGCCTGCTCGAGAAGGCAGACTCCCCCTTCTTCGAGCCGGACTTCGACGAGCTGCTCGAGCGCACGCTGGCCACAGGCCGGCTCACCTTCACTACGGACCCTGATGAGCTGGCCGAACTCGACATCATCTTTGTCTGCGTTGGCACGCCGCAACGCAGGGGTGAGCTTGCCGCGGACACGACGTACGTCGACGCCGCAGTGCGGACGTTGGCGGCCCATGTGACCACTCCGGCGCTCATCGTCGGGAAGTCCACCGTCCCGGTCGGCACGGCTGCCCGGCTGGCCGACGTCCTCGCCGAAACGGCGCCGCATCTGGAGCTGGCGTGGAACCCGGAGTTCCTCCGCGAGGGCCACGCCGTCAAGGACACCCTCCACCCGGACCGGCTCGTGTTCGGCGTGCGTAGCGACCGCGGGGAGCGGCTGCTGCGCGAGGTGTACGCCACACCGATCTCAGAAGGATCACCGGTCGTCGTCACAGACTTCGCCACCGCGTAACTCGTGAAGGTGTCCGCAAACGCCTTCCTCGCCACGAAGATCTCCTTCATCAACGCCATGGCCGAGGTCTGCGAGGCCGCCGGAGGGGACGTCGTCGAGCTGGCCGACGCCATCGGCTACGACAACCGGATCGGCCGCAAGTTCCTCAACGCGGGGCTCGGCTTCGGTGGTGGATGCCTGCCAAAGGACATCCGGGCATTCATGGCTCGGGCCGGTGAGCTCGGCGCCGACCAGGCGCTGACGTTCCTGCGAGAAGTGGACGCCATCAACATGCGGCGCCGCTCCCGCATGGTGGACCTCGCCCGAGAGGCCTGCGGCGGGTCCCTGATCGGGCACAAGGTCGCCGTCCTCGGTGCGGCGTTCAAGCCGCACAGCGACGACATCCGCGACTCCCCTGCCCTCGACGTCGCCGTACGTCTGCACGGCCTGGGCGCGTGGGTGACGGTCACCGACCCCGAGGCGATCGCGAATGCTCAGGCGAAGCATCCGCAGCTCAACTACGTGGCCGATCGCGACGAGGCCCTGCGGTCGTCAGACGCGGTGGTTGTCGTGACCGAGTGGGACGAGTACCGCCGGCAGATGCCCCCAGAGCATGTCTCGACCCTCACCGAGGGCCGTGTCATCGTCGACGGACGCAACTGCCTGGATGCCGCCGCCTGGCGCGCCGCCGGCTGGACGTACTACGGCATGGGCCGCCCCTAGGACCGACTCTTCCGCAACGTCTCGGTGCGGTGCCGGGGCCGGATAGTGCTCCCACCGGCGCGTGCATTCATGAGGACAACACCTCGCTACGCACTGAAGTGGAGCTGCACGCCGAGCACATACTCCGCCGGTTTCTTCATGACGCTCGGTTCCTCCACAGCCACCGTTCATACGCTGCTATGCCGATGATCGCGATCCTGCGTTGACCGGATGGGTTGCCCTGGCAATCTGGGGGCACGGAGCGCATCATGGAAAGGTGACCATCGTGACGGAACCACAGGGCTGGGTGCTCATCGGACTCTTCACGACGATCATGCTCGGCGGCATGACGGTCATGACCACCTTGCTCATGCGGTCGATGACAGCATCCATCGACGGGCTGCGCGGCGAGATGAACGGACTACGTGGCGAGATGAACGGCCGCTTCGACGGCCTCCGCGGCGAGATGAACGGCCGTTTCGACGCAATGGCAACTCGCATCGACCACCTCGACCGCGATGTCGCCGCACTGAGCCGCCGAGTATGGGGAGAGCCCTCGGGAGAGTAAGCCCCTCGACCGTCGCCCGATTCACGTTTCGGTGTCTCGACCGCTGAGCCCCACTGTGCTACAGCGCGCTACACTGCTCGATATGGACACCGTGAGCCACCGAGAGCTTCGCAACCGCAGCGGCGAGATTCTGCGCCGGGTCGAAGCCGGCGAGACGGTGCAGATCAGCAACCGGGGCAAGGTCATTGCACTCGTCTCGCCCCTCACCCAGCGAAGCCTCGACACCCTCGTCTCTGAGGGCGGTGCGCGGGGGGCCATAGCACCCCTGTCGACGCTCTCAGGCATCCGTCGCACGGCATCTGCGCGTGGCACAGCCGAGATCATCCGCGACGCCCGAGGCAGCTGGTGACGGTCACATACCTCGACACCTCAGCCGCGATGAAGCTGCTGATCGACGAGGCAGAATCCGACGCGCTCGTGCGCGAACTCACCACCACGACACGAGACCTGGTCGCTTCGTGGCTCCTGCACACCGAGCTGCACTGCGCTGCGGGACGAAATCCCCGCATGATCGAGATCGACGCCATCACGACTGTGCTCGACGCGGTGACGCTGATCGACGTGACGCGCGGCGACCTTCTCTCGGCGGGCACGCATGCGCCATTGCGATCGAACGACGCGATTCACCTCGCGACTGCTCTTCGTGTCGGCGCCGACGAGGTGCTCACCTACGATGGCGAGCTCACGGCGGCAGCCAAGCGATCGGGGCTGCGCGTACTGGCGCCAGCGTAGAGCTTGTCTCTCCTCCCCAGCACCTCGCGCCAGGGCGTTTGCCACATACGATTGCGATTCCACCGTGCAAGGGCGAAGCGGTGGCATCCTGAATCGCGATACCGCACACTGGGAGGGTGACCGTCGTGACCGAACCGCAGAGCTGGGTGCTCATCGGCATCTTCGCGACCATCATGCTCGGCGGCCTCACACTGTCGACGAACCTCATCATGCGCGCGGTAACCGCGAGCATCTCCGGCGTTGAAGGACGAATCAACGGCCTTGACACCAAGATCGAGAGCCTGCGTGGAGAGATGAACGCGCGCTTCGACGCGATGGGTACCCGCATCGATCACCTCGACCAGGATGTCGCCGCGCTGAGCCGACGGGTGTGGGGAGAGCCCTCCGGGGAGTAGGCATCCGTCGCGATTCACCAGGGGTAACCCAGCGGCTGTAGCCGATTTCTACGCAATGCGTATGGCAACAATGCCCAGTCGCGTCGACCGTCGTCTTCATGACGACGCGCAACAGGCCGCCGCCCAGCACAGCCGCAGCACGGCCCAGCAAATCGACCACTGGGCGCGCATCGGCCAGCAGCTCGAAGCAGCCCGCCAGACCACCGACGATGCCGTCGAGCAGGTGCTCGCGGGCCGTCGCACCTACGACGCTCTGACCGAAGAGGCACAAGCCGTCGTGAGGGCGACCTGGGACGAACGAATCGAGCACACCGTCGCAGGCCTCGATTTCACGAGCGAACTCGAGAAGGCTGGCATCCCCTGGGCGGAAAGCGACGAGCCCGTGCGTCTCGTATCGCGTGAGGCGGGGCGGACACGATGTGCCAGAGGAGTCGATCCGGGCACGATACGAACGACTGTGGCGTCTGATCGCCCGGCCTCGTGAGATCGCCGACGAGGCCATCTTCTACGACAACTCCTGGGCTGCGACGCCATCTCGGGTCGCCGCACGATACCGCCGCGGATCGCTCACCGGCTCGACCGACTGGCCGGCACGGACGCCAACCGAACTCATGGACTGACGAGGCCGGGAATGGGTCTTAGTACCGTATTTTTGTTCTATGGAGTTTTCACACCACTCCCTGAAAACTCCCACAGAACCAGATTCTTGCGAGTTCTCCACATCTGCGGCCTTCGGCGCTTTGATGTCGGAGGTCAGTGTCATGATTAGTACATGTATTCGAACGGTGTGATTGAGTTCAGCGAGGCGCAGACCGCCGAGCTGACCGCGATCGTCGCTGCCGTTCAGCAGGCGGATGCCGCACTCGCCGCCGCCGAAGCCGCCCGTGTCCGCGCTCTCGCCCGCGCGGGCGAGTTGGCTCGTGAACTCGCGGCGGGCAAGCCTTCCCGGGTTCGTGAGCACGACATGGCGCTACGCAGCATCGCCGCCACCATCGGGGTTCCGGCACGTGTGTCCGACAGGTCGATGCAACGCCAGATCGGCGACGCCAGCGTGCTCGCCGAACGCTACCCCGGCACCCTCGAAGCCCGCGGCCGGGGTGAGATCACCCGCCAGCACGTCTACGCGATCCAGGATGCCGCCGCCGACCTCCCCGACGAAGCCGTCGCCGCGTTTGAAGCTGAAGCACTCGAGCGGTGCCGCCGCGACACCGTCGGTCGAGTCAAGGCAGAACTCGAGATCCTCGCCCAGCGGATGCATCCCCGCAGCTTCGCCGAACGCCACGCCTCCGCACGCGAAGACCGACGCATCACCACCGGCCGCCTGCCCGACGGGATGTCGGGACTCTACCTGGTCGGGCCCACCCCGCTGATCGCCGGTATCGACGACCGCCTGAACCAGGTGACCACCGGCATCATCGATGCCCGCACTGCCGCTATAGCTGCCGTCAATGCAGCAGGCGGCGCCCCGGTGGGCGACGACGACGCACGCATCCCCGCCCAGATTCTCGCGACCGACACGCGCACCCGAGCTCAGATCCGAGCTGATGTCGCCGTCGACCTCCTCCTGGCCGGATCCCCCGTCGCCGACCCCACCGCCATGGGCGACGGACCCGGCACACTCGGCGCGATTCGCGCGAAGATCCAGGTCGTCGTTCCAGCCCTCAGCCTCCTCAAGCCCGACGGCGACGAGAACGGCCACGCAGAGCCCGCTGACCTCGTCGGCTACTCCCCCATCGACGCCGAAACCGCCCGCGCCATCGCCGAAGCCTGCGACACCTGGTGGGAACGCCTCGTCACCCACCCCGTCACCGGTCAAGTGCTCCACACCAACGGCTACCAGCGCACCGCCGCGATCGACCGCCACCTGCGAGCCCGCGACCGGCACTGCCGGTTCCCCGGATGCCGCCTCCCCGCCATCCGCTGCGAAGTCGACCACACGATCGATCACGCGCTTGGCGGCAAGACAGATGTCTGCAACCTCGCACACCTCTGCCAACGACATCATTCGATGAAGCAATTCGCCGGCTGGACAGTCAGACAACTCGACGGCGGCATCCTCGAATGGACCTCACCGGTCGGAACCACCTACACCGACTACCCACCCACACCAGGGGTTCATTTCGCGCCCGATCCATACGACCCGGACGCTCCACCGCCCCCGGATGCCGCACCCGCCGACGCCTGCCACGCCACGGGCGCCTCCGACGCGCCGTTCTGACCTGCCGCGCCGATCCAGCCCGAGCGCGCCGCGCCGCCGCCGGCACCACCTCTATGATAGCTATTTCTTCCATATTGGCGTATTCTGGCACCTATAGCTATCACAGGTAGGAGTCATGGTTCAGAGATCGTCTCAGCGTCGACAGCGCGACCTTCGTGAGCTCGGCGACCACATCCGTCGGTGGCGAAAGATCAACGGTCTCACCGCCGTCCAGGTAGCAGAGCGCGCCGCCGTGACACGCGAGACGCTCCGCAACATCGAGACCGGCACGGGCTCACCACGACTCGACAGTTTCGTCGCAGTACTTTCGGCGCTCGGAATCACCAGCATCATGCTCGACGCGATCAACCCCTACACTCACCCGTCGGCACGAGCCCGAATGGATGACATCATCGGCAGCGGTGGCGAACTGTGAGACGTGAGATCGAGGTCTACAGCCACCACGGCGACACGCCGCAACGGGCCGGGGTGCTGCGACCCTCCTACACCGGACGCGTACTCGCAGGCGCGTCTTTCGAGTACGACCCCGACTTTCTCGTGGGCGGCTACGCGCTCTCACCAGACCTTCCCCTCACGCCCGGGCGGCTGTTCACTCCCGCGCACAACACGATGTTCGGCGCGCTCGCCGATGCTGCCCCCGATGAGTGGGGGCGCAAGATCATCGCCGCGTCCTCGAATGCGAACCCGCCGCGCGCGCTCAACGAGTTCGATTACCTGCTTGCGGTGTCGGATGCGACCCGCATGGGCGCTCTTCGGCTTCGCTCGTCGGACGGGCGATGGCTGAGCGACGACCCCGGCGTCGCGAACATCCACGACCTGCCGCGCATCCTCGACGCTGCTCACCGATACGACCAGCACCGTGCAAGCGACGAAGACCTTGCCTACCTGAACGACATCGCAACATCACCAGGGGGCGCGCGCCCGAAGGCGAACGTCAGGCTGCCGTCTGGGTCGCTCGCTATCGCGAAACTGCCCCACTCGAAGGATGGCACCATCGACGTCGAGCGGTGGGAGGCCGTGGCCCTGACTCTTGCGGCCAGTGCCGGCATCCGTGTGCCGCGGTTCACGGTGCACAACGACCGCGATCGCAAGGCAGTGCTGCTTCTCGAGAGGTTCGACCGCACCGCCGGCCAACGCATTCCCTACATGTCGGCGTTCACCGCGCTCGGCCTCGGTACGCACCACACGGGCACCGAGCTGACCTACGTGGACTTCGCTGACGTGATCGCCGACATCAGCGCGCATCCCCGCCAGGAACTTCACGAAATGTTCCGGCGCATCGCGCTGACTGTGCTGATCAGCAACGCCGACGACCACTGGCGCAACCACGGATTCCTCCGCGCAGAGCACGGGTGGCAGCTGTCACCGGTGTTCGATCTGAACCCGACCCTGTCGCGCACGATCTCATCTCGACGTATCAGTCACAGCGCGGATCCTGGCCAGCGTCGACTCTCTGATCTGATTGCCGCGGCCGATGCGTTCGAGCTCTCGGGGGCAGCAGCTCGCACCATCACCGACGAGATCATCTCTGTCGTGGCGACGTGGCCTGAGGTGGCCGACCGGGTCGGCATCTCACCTGAAGAGGCTGCCGTGATGAGCCGAGCCTTTCTTGCCACACGAACCGCCTAGGCTATCGGCGTGAAGCTCTCAGTCATCGGATGCGGATACCTCGGAGCCGTCCACGCGGCAGCCATGGCCTCGATCGGGCACGACGTCGTCGGCATCGACGTCGATGAGCGCAAGATCGACGCCCTCTCCCGTGGAGAAGCGCCATTCTTCGAGCCCGGGCTGCAAGACATCCTCACCGAAGGCATCGCCTCGGGGCGCCTCCGCTTCACGACCGACATGTCGGCCGCCCAGGGCGCCATCGTGCACTTCGTGGGAGTGGGCACGCCGCAGCAGAAAGACGGATACGCGGCCGACCTCACCTACGTCAACGCCGCGATCGACGCGCTGCTGCCCTACCTGAGCCCGGGCGATGTCGTCGCCGGAAAGTCCACCGTCCCGGTCGGCACCGCGGCAGGGCTCGCTCCCCGCGTCGAGGCCGCCGGCGCCACCCTCGTCTGGAACCCCGAGTTCCTGCGCGAAGGATGGGCCGTGAAAGACACGATCGACCCCGATCGGCTCGTTGTCGGCGTACCCGCGACGGATGCCGGAGCCGCCGCGGTCGACATCCTGAAGCAGGTCTACGCGCCGCCCGTCGAGAAGGGCACCCCCTTCCTCGTCACCGACCTGGCCACGGCCGAGCTCGTCAAGGTCGCCGCGAACGCCTTCCTCGC
>NZ_JASBSF010000330.1 GCF_030149085.1 Microbacterium sp.
CGCGGTCGACGGCTTCGAGGATGCGGTCGGCATCCGGGAGGTACGTACCCTCGAGCTTGGCGGGCGGGAACGGGGTATCGAACGCCGACACCCGCAGTACCGGCGCCTCGAGTGAGAAGAACGCGCGCTCGGTCACGGTCGCGGCGATCTCGCTGCCGAGGCTCGTGAATCCGGGAGCCTCCTGCGCGTAGACCATGCGTCCCGTGCGGCGGACGGAGTCGAGGATCGGACCGTAGTCAACCGGCGAGAGCGAGCGCAGGTCGATAACCTCGCAGCTGGTCCCCTCGGACTCGGCGAGTGCCGCTGCCTGCAGCAAGGTGCCGACCATCGCCCCGTGGCCGACGAGGGTGACGTCAGTGCCGCGCCGAACGACGCGAGAGGCGTGCAGCGGCAGCGCCGGGGCAGTAGTGTCCACCTCACCCTTGTGCCAGTAGGCACTCTTGGGCTCGAGGAAGATCACTGGATCGTTCGAGGCGATCGCCTCCTGGATCATCCAGTACGCATCTCCAGCGGTGGCCGGGCTCACGACCCGCAGGCCCGGCGTGTGCGTGAAGTACGCCTCGGGGCTTTCCTGGTGGTGCTCGATCGCGCCGATGTGCCCGCCGTAGGGGATACGGATGACGACGGGCATCGACACCGCGCCCTCGAGGCGGTTGGTCATCTTTGCCAGCTGCGAGGTGATCTGATCGAACGCGGGGAACACGAACCCGTCGAACTGGATCTCGCACACGGGACGGAATCCAGCAAGCGCCAGCCCGATGGCCGTGCCGACGATGCCGGACTCGGCCAGGGGCGTGTCGAGTACACGGCGCTCGCCGAACTCTGCCTGCAGACCCTCGGTCACCCGGAACACACCGCCGAGCCGGCCGATGTCTTCACCCATGAGCAGGACGCGGTCGTTCGTGGCCAGAGCCTGTCGCATGCCGGCATTCAGCGCTCGCCCGAGCGGCATGGGTCCGGAGACCGGAGCCGCCGTCGCAGCGGCCGCCTGGTTAGTGGAGGTCGAGACGGTGGTCATCGGGTGCCTCCCTCGAAGGATGCCTCGTACTCGGCAAGCCAGCGGCGTTGCTCGTCCATCAGCGGATGCGGGTCGGTGTACACGTGAGCGAACATCGAGTCGCGTTCTAGCCCGCCGAGCTCATTCGTGCGCACGCGCAGATCGTCGGCGGCAGCGGCGGCCTCGGCATCCACCTCGTCGAAGAGGGTGAAGGGGGCACCGCGATTCTCCAGGAAGGCGCGCATCCGAGCGATCGGGTCACGCTGTGCCCACGACTGCTCCTCCTCGGAGGTGCGGTACTTCGTGGGGTCATCGCTCGTGGTGTGGGCCCCAACGCGGTAGGTCATCGCCTCGATCGCTCGGGGCCCCTCGCCGCTCCGCGCCTCGTCGAGCGCACGCCGTGTGACGGCGTAGCTGGCGAGCACATCGTTGCCGTCGATGCGGATGCTCGGCATCCCGTAGCCCTCGCCGCGCCGCACGAGCGGCGTCCGGGACTGGGTTGCGACGGGTACCGAAATCGCCCACTGGTTGTTCTGCAGGAAGAAGACTTCGGGTGTGCGGTAGCTGGCTGCGAAGACCATCGCCTCGTGCACATCGCCCTGGCTGGAGGCGCCGTCGCCGTAGTACACGATGACGGCTTCGTCGCGCTCGAGGTCCCCGGTGCCACAGCGTCCGTCGAAGACCAGCCCCATGCCGTAGCCCGTCGCGTGAAGGGTCTGGGCGCCGAGGACGAGCGTGTAGATGTGGGTGTTGCCGTTTGCGGGGTCTGTCGGGTCCCATCCGCCGTGCGAGAGTCCGCGCATCAGCTTGATGATGCCGATCGGATCGACGCCGCGGATGCGGGTGACGACGTGCTCGCGGTAGGAGGGGAAGAGGTGATCCTGCGACCGTGCCGCGCGAGCCGAGCCGACCTGCGCCGCCTCCTGCCCGAGACTCGGTGGCCACAGGGCAAGCTGACCCTGGCGCTGGAGGTTCGTCGCCTGCCGGTCGATCGCGCGGATCACGACCATGTCGCGGTACAGCGTCTCGAGGTCAGAGTCGGCGAGCCCGTTCACGAGATCGAGGTAGGGCTCCGCTGCCGGATTGGGCGCGAGGGAGCCGTCAGCGGCAAGGATGCGGACAAGCTCAGGTTCTTCTGGCTGGGTCACGGTCCCTACGCTACCCGCGTGCGGGGTGCCCTTCCGGGAGGTCCTCTACAACGGAACCCGCGATCCGTAGCACTCTGTCCACAGACTCATGCTCTCCGACGGATATGCGTACCCCCTCGCCCGCAAACGGTCGGACGACGATTCCGCCGTCGTGGAAGGCATCAGCCACCGCCAGCGTGTCGGGTCCGGTGGCGAGCCACACGAAGTTTCCTTGGGCTTCGGGGACGCGCCATCCCTGCTCACGCAGGCCAGCCGCGAGCGCGTCGCGGCGCTCGGTGATCTCGGCGACGCGCTCGAGCAGCTCGGCGCGCGCGTCAAGGCTAGCGAGGGCAGCCTCTTCGGCGTGGGCGGTGACAGACAGCGGGATGGCGGTGCTGCGCGCGGCATCCAGCACCCGCGGATGACCGATCCCGTAGCCCACGCGAAGTCCCGCGAGGCCATACGCCTTCGAGAAGGTGCGCAGCACGACGACATTCGGATGCCCGGCCTGAAGGACGCGGACTCCATCGACGGCATCCGGCGCCGTCACGAACTCCGCGTACGCCTCGTCGAGCACGATCAGTACGTCGCGGGGGACACGTGTGACGAAGTCGTCGAAGGCGGACTGCGTGACCACGGGCCCGGTCGGATTGTTGGGGCTGCACACCAGGATCATGCGGGTGCGGTCGGTGACGGCATCCGCCATCGCTGCCAGATCGTGGCCCGCGTCCGGGGTGAGTGGGATGCGCACGGATGCCGCGCCCGCCACCTCGACGAGGGAGGGGTAGGCCTCGAACGACCGCCACGCGTAGACAATCTCGTCGCCGGGTCCGGCGGTCGCCGCGATGAGTTGCGCGATGAGCGAGACGCTTCCGGCGCCGATATGCACGGCGTCGGGGCTCACGCCATAGTCGGCGGCGAGTCGGTCGCGCAGCCGCGCCGCGCTCGCGTCGGGGTAGCGGTTGACCCCGGTCACCGCACGCATCGCGTCGATGACGCCCGGAAGCGGATCGTAGGGATTCTCATTGCTCGAGAGCTTGAATGCGTCGGGAGCCGCCTGCCGACCCTGTTTGTAGGGCGGCAGGGCCGCGATCGCGGGGCGGACGCGAACGGGGATCGGGTCGGGGTCGGTCATTCTGCGATTTTAGGACCGGGGCGCGTGTGCGACTGGGCTGTTACCCGTCTGCAGCCTCGTGAAAGACTGCGGACATGAGTTTCCTCGTCCGCATCGTCGTGAACGCGTTCTCAATCTGGATCGTCACCCTGATCCCCGCCCTGGGGGTCACCGTGATCCCGTTCGCACCGGGGGAGACGCTGCAGCTCGTGCTGACGCTACTGCTGGTGGCGCTCATCTTCGCGCTCGTGAACACGATCATCGGCACGGTGATCAAGGTGCTCGCGTTCCCGATCTACATCCTGACGCTGGGGCTCATATCCCTCGTGATCAACGGCTTCCTGCTGTGGCTGACCGCCTGGTTCACGCAGTGGTGGGACTGGGGTCTGCGAGTCGAGGACTTCTGGTGGGGTGTGGTCGCGGCCCTTCTGATCTCGATCATCAACTGGTTCATCGGGATCCTCCTCCGGCCCCGCCGCAACAACGACTGAGTCGGCCTCAGTTGCCGCCTCGATCGGCGGCGTATTCGGTGACGGTCACGCTCTCGGCCGACCCGAGGTCACGCCACAGTTCCCGCAGCGCCGCAGTGCGGGGGTCACTCGAGGCATCCACCATCGCCGCCGTCTCGGCGTACCGCTCGATGCCGTGCGCTGCCAGGGTCAGGTCTTGCACGCCGCCCGTCGGGTCGGCCACCCGCTCCGCAACGAAACTTCCCGGCGCGCCCACCGTCTCGGCGTGACCGCCGCCGGCGAGCCCCGCGACGGGATCGTCGGTGTGACGGATGCCGACGCTGAGCACGCTGTCGGGCACGGCTGCCTCGACGGGTGAGCCATAGGTGACGAGGGTCTGCACGTCGTAGGTGCCCTCCATCGCGAGAGCAGAAGCGAGCATCGCTCCCTGCGAGTGGCCGAAGACGTGGACCGGCTCGCCGGGAGCCACGCCTGCCTCGCGGAGGGCGAGTTCGACGGACTCGAGGGACGCCGATCTCTCACCCCCGTACAGCTCGAGGTTCGAGCGCATGTCGAACGGGTCGCCCGAACCGCCGGAGATGGTCTGTGTCCCGGCGATGTAGACGGCCGCCTGCGACCCACCGCCGGGCATCGCGTAACGCTCGACGCGCACCCGGGCCTCAGCGGCGCCGGGCACGCGGCGGGCGGCATCCGCCAAACCCGTCAACGGCCCCGATGCCAACGCTGATGAGGGGGTTGGGGCTACTGCGCGCACGGTAGTCGGCGCGGTAGGGGCTCCGGGCGGCGTGGCTGGAGGTGCCGTGGGCGGGTGCCGGGTCCCGCCGCGATGCCCGGGCACTGATGTCGAGGGCGCCGTGGCCGCGGCATCCGCCGCCGGAGCGCCCGGCGAGACCGGCGCCCGCGACATCCGGCCGAAACCCGCGAGCGCCACCCCGCCCCAGAGCACACCGGTGCCGACGGCCAGGGGAAGGGCCATCCCGGGAATCCACCACGTCGCAGCCGCAGCCTGGCGGGCCATCTCGATCGGACCGCCGCTGCGCCACCCGCGCACCGCGGTGTCGGCAGCGCGCGCGGCGTCCGGGTACTCCTGCTCAAGCAACGCCATCCGCGACTCGATCGCTCGCGCCGCATCGGCATCACCGGCGGCGGCCGCTGCCGCGTGCTGCGCCCGCAGTTCGATGAGCTCATACGCTGCAGCGAGCCCGTCGAGGGCTGCCGCGAGCGCCGCCGGTTGCTCCGCAGCCCGGTCAGCGCCGCTTGCGAGCCACCGCGCCTCGAGGTCAATGCCGAACCGGGTCGCGGTGGCTGCGGCATCCGTTGCCACCCAGCGCGCCCGGTCCGCGAATTCGCCCAGACGGATGCCGAACTCGCGCAGCCGCCCGGCAACCGCTCGCAACAGCTCGGTGTCGACGGCGATAGCACCGCCGCTGCGGATCTCCAGATCGCTCACGCCCCAGCTCCGGCCAGACCGAAGCCGGGGTACCCGCCCGCGATGGACCACGGATGCGGCGCTCCGACGTCGGCGCGCAGATCGAGGGCGCGCTCTCGCAGGCCGCGCAGCGCCGCCACAAGCTCCGCCATCTCGGTCTGGAACTCGGCGACAGCCGGCGTCTCCCAGCCACTGACCCGCGCGATCGCCTCGGCGTCGGCAGCGAGGTCGTCAGCCCACGACGCGAGCGCCGCGAGCTGTGCCCGTACGGCACCGGCCGCCGGTGACGCACACAGCTCATCCATTCGTCCACGGTCGCTGACCCTCGGGGCGCGGGATGCGGCATCCGTCACGTATTGTCGACGGTTCGGCCCCCGGCGAAACCGGGGAGGAGGCGACGAACTGATGCGCTCGCCGGGCAGGAGGGGTATGAATGAACGCATGACTGCGAACGCCGTCGAGCCGTTTCGCGTCGTCTTCGTCTGTACCGGCAATATCTGCCGGTCCCCCATGG
>NZ_JASBSF010000344.1 GCF_030149085.1 Microbacterium sp.
TGATCTGCCCAACGAGGAAGAGTTGCTGACCGAGATCACGAGCATGGTGGACGCACATCGCGCCCAGGTGCAGATCTCATGGCAGCGAGACGAACTCCGCCAGGCTGCGTCCACCCTTCTCGGGGTGACCCAGACGGAGGCGACCAACGTGATAGCGACGATGCTCGCGAGGGGCAGCCTGGCGCAGGAGGACCTGACCAAGCTTAGCGAGCACAAGGACCGGATCTTCGGGGAACTGGCAGGCCTCGAGCGGGTCAAGCTGCGCGACGACTACAGAGTCGGGGGCCTGCGAAACCTCCGCAACTGGCTGCGAAAGAAGTCGGAGTTGATGCGCGCGGACTTCTCGGGTCTTGCCATCAAGCCGCCCAAGGGTGTGCTCCTGGTCGGCGTCCCGGGCTGCGGGAAATCGCTGTCTGCCAAGACGATTGCCCAGGACTGGGGGCTTCCCCTTTACCGCTTGGACATGTCGGCGATCCTGGGGATGTACGTCGGACAATCGGAAGGACGTTTGAAGGAAGCCTTGGAGACGGCGGACCGGGTCGCTCCCTGCGTGCTCTGGATCGATGAGATCGAGAAGGCGCTTTCTGGATCGAACGACGGCGGAACGTCACGCCGGTTGGTCGGGCAATTTTTGTACTGGCTGCAGGAGTCGACGTCGAAGGTCTTCATGGTCGCCACGGCGAATGACATTTCGGCGTTGCCACCGGAGCTGACCCGAAAGGGGCGCTTCGACGAGATCTTCTTCGTGGACCTCCCTGACCGTTCGGACCGGGAGGAGATCCTGCGACTGTACTTCACCTCAAAGGCTCGTTTCGACCTGCCCCCGGATCTGTGCGCTCGCTTGCTCGATGCGACGGAGGGATTCAGCGGTGCGGAGATCGACGCTGTGGTGAACGACATCGCTCTGTCAATGTTCAACAACCACCAGTCCGCGATGTATGACGATGAGACGGTGCTCTCGTTCTTCGAGAACACCATTCCGTTCTCCCAGTCGAACCCTGAAGACCTCGCCGAGATCCGAGCCTGGGGCTCTTCGCGAGCGGTTCCCGCAGGTACCGCTCCTGTGCTTCCGAGCTTCGACGGCGGGGCCGGAAGACGTATCGTGCTGGTGTGAGCGTCCCCATCGTGGGTCACGACCAGAGCTGACTGACCCCTCTCAGAGCTTCGTCTCGCCCGGCTACTGTGGTGAAGTCTGGGTTCTCGACGTCCCCGCCGACGTGATGCGAAACAGACCAGCTCTCGCCCGCTCGCCGGACCGCGATGGTGGAGTCACTAGCGGCGCGGAGTCGATTCACCACGGCGGTGGAGTTGTCGTAGTGGTCCAGGAATCGGCCGGTGGAGTCGGCGGCGAAGTCGGCGAGCGTGCGCTGAGGGTTCAGGGGAACGACCTGGTATTGGGTCCCCCGTGTCGCGCTCACCAGGACGCGCCCCGCGGGACCGGATGCAGCGACGGCGACATCCATCATCTCTCCGCGGATGAAGCCGAAGCGGACCCACTCCTCCGCCGCCGCGACGACGAGCGCGACGGTCTCGGCTTGGCCGGTGGCGGTTCTTAACTCACCGTCCGCGAGGACGAGACCCCGTTCGACCAGGGTTTCCAGGCCCTTCAGGGGATCGGTGACATCGGGCGGTACGAGCGTGAGACCCAGGACTTCCGCCGTCCTGAGGGCGCCCGCGGTCTGAGTGAATCCGAGGAGAGCGCTCACTTCTGCGGGGGTGAGCAGGAGCGCGGACTCGCGAAGTTCCTTGTCATCCATAGGTCGGGTAGCTCCGTTCACGCTGAGTCATCATGTGTGCGAGGTCCCAGCAACGCCGTGGCAAAACTGGCGAGGTGTAGGCTGACCGGCTTCTCCCCGCCCCACCGGTGAGCGATCAGTCCCGCTCCGGCCCAGCCGAGTTCGAACGCCGTCAGCATGAAGGGTGCAGCAGCTCCAGCCAGCAGGATTCCGAGGCCGACTACGCCGACAGCATAGGTGATGGCGCCGTCGGCGGCCAGGTACCAGTCACGTCTGTACAGGCCGCGGGCCAGGTCCCATCCGCTCGAGAGTATTCCCAATGCGGTGAACGCATGGCCTACGGCTTGCAGGAGCTCGGGAACCGGTCCGAACGCATCTATGACGGCGTTGATGCTTCCCACGGATGGACTGATGAGATCCACGGCAAGGTCGGTGGAACGCGCTGCGGGGAGAGCCTCCGGGCCGAAGACGACGGCGAAGGAGAGTTCGGCCAGATCGTACTTGGAGGGGTCCCGCAGGCGATCATCCGGCGTCGCGGACTGGCTCGAAGCTGCCAGTGCCGCGGACGGCGAGGTGCGGACGAGATGATGAACGATCTGGCGGAGCAGCCTGTCCAGTTCGGACGAGGACTCCCAGACCGCCCGCAGGTCGCCATAGATCGAACCGAACGCCACACGGATGTCGGCAAGGTCTGAGCCGGCCTCGCCGCGGTCGCCGGCGGCGGCGATGGAGGCCGAGAGCTCTGAGAACTGCGACGCGAGTGCGTCGACCTCTCTCCTGACGTCCGCGGCCCACTTCTCAAGCGCGTGATCTCGTCCTGTCGCCTCGACCTTCCTGGCGATCTCTTCGAGGGATGACGGCATCGCGGGTCCCCAGATCCAGCGGTCAGCGAGCTGCCGACGCGTCATCCTCGCGGCGCGCGCTCATGCGCAGCCTCTCAGCGAGAGACGCCGCGATCCGTGCCATCTGCTCGGTCGCTCGCGCCATGTACTCTTCGTGCTGGCCCACCTCGTTGAGCAACGAGATTCCCCGGTTCGAGAAGTTGTTCGCGTCCCCCCCGATCGTGGCGTTGAGTTCGTCGGCCATTCCGCGCAGATGAGTCGACATCGTCCTCGCTATCACGGTGACGCGCTTGGCCTGATCTGCGAACCGCTCCGCCTTGACGGCTGCTGCGCGGAGGGCATTCCCGTTGTCCGACATCGTCGTGAGTTGACGCT
>NZ_JASBSF010000352.1 GCF_030149085.1 Microbacterium sp.
AAGATGTCCAAGTCGCTGGGGAATTTCGTGCTGGCGCGGGATGTCTTGGACGAGCACGATCCCCTCGTCGTGCGCTACGCCCTGGCTGCCGCCCACTATCGCTCGAACCTCGATCTCTCGCCCAAGTCCTTCGACGAGGCCGAGGCGGCTCTTGACCGCATCCGTACCTTCCTTGAGCGGGTGGGGCGGCACGGTGACTACGGCCGGTTCTCGTACGGCAATGAGGCGTTCGCGGCAGCGATGGATGACGACCTCGGCGTTCCGCAGGCCCTTGCCGTCGTCCACGAGCGAGTCCGCGAGGGCAATACCGCCCTCGACGCCGGCGACACCGAGACGGCACGAGCGCTAGCGGGAGAGGTTGCCACTCTGACAGGCATCCTCGGACTCAACCCTCTCGACCCGCAGTGGGCATCGGGACCGGGCTCGGAGGCGCCTGCACTGGACGCCCTCCTGCGAGAACTCATCGAGCAGCGCGCTCGCGCGCGCGCAGAAAAAGACTGGGCCGCGGCTGACCGCATCCGCGACGCGATCGCGGCTGCCGGGGTCACCCTCGAAGACGGGCCCGACGGAACGCATTGGAGCATCGCATGAGCAAGCCAGGGCGCCCAGGCGCACGCAAGTCCACCAAGAAGGGTGCAACCAAAGGCACCGGGGGCCTCGGACGCAAGTCTCTCGAGGGCAAGGGCCCGACTCCCAAAGCCGAGGACCGCAGCTGGCACGTTGCCGGCAAGCGGAAGGCTGCGCAGGAGCGCTACGCTGCCGCCGGTGGCACGGGGCGACCCGGAGCGCGGGTCGCGGGCTCGAACCCGAACCGCGGTGGTCGGCCGAAGCAGAACGACGACACCGAGACCGTGACCGGTCGCAACTCCGTCCTCGAGGCGCTGCGGGCTCGCATCCCCGCTACCGCGTTCTACATCGCCCAGCGTGTGGAGATGGATGACCGCGTCAAAGAGATGCTCTCGATCGCGGCGCACCGAGAGATTCCCGTGCTCGAGGTCACGAGGCCCGAGCTCGATCGAATGGCGGGCTTTGACGGCGTGCACCAGGGCGTGGCCCTCAAGGTGCCGCCCTACGAGTACGCGCATCCGCAGGACCTGCTGGAGAAGGTGATCGGTACGGGCCAGGTGCCGCTGCTGGTCGCGCTGGACGGCGTGACCGATCCGCGAAACCTCGGCGCCATCATCCGTTCGACCGCAGCTTTCGGCGGTCAGGGTGTCATCATCCCGCAGCGCCGCTCTGCAGGCGTCAACTCGGCGGCGTGGAAGACCTCGGCGGGAGCTGCAGCCCGTATTCCGGTGGCCATCGCCCCGAACCTCACGACAACGCTCAAGGAGTTCAAGAAGCAGGGCGTGTTCGTGCTCGGCCTCGATGGCGACGGCGACGTGTCACTTCCCGCGCTCGAGCTCGCCGATCGCCCCGTCGTGATCGTCGTCGGCTCGGAAGGCAAGGGGCTCTCGCGCCTCGTGACCGAGACATGCGACCAGATCGTCTCGATCCCGATCTCGGCAGCTACCGAGTCCTTGAACGCCGGAATCGCGGCATCCGTCGCGCTGTACCAGGTATCGACCCTGCGGGCCGAATAGGCAGGGCCGAACGAACTCAGCGGCGGCGCCGAGATCGACGCCGCCGCTGAGCAGACTGAATGCTGGGCCGTATCAGTCCTTCTTGTACTGATACGGGTTGTACAGAACCTCGGCCTCGGGGATCTCGGGGAACTGCCCGGCGATCCAGTCGTCACCGACCTCGCGTTCCAGGTACGAGACGGTGTCTTCGAGCTTGGCCTTCACCCCCGGCAAGTCACCGGCCACGAGGGCGCCCTCGGACTTGACGATTTCACCGCCGACCAGCACCGTGTGCACGTCACCGCGCTGTGCCTGGTAGACGATCTGGCCCCAGGGGTTGATCAGCGGCGCCCAGGTGGCCGACGCGTCGTTCTTGAGCAGCACGACGTCGCCGAGCTTGCCCTTCTCGAGCGACCCGATGAGGTGGTCCTTGCCGATCGCTGCGGCTCCACCGCGGGTGGCCATGTGAACGACTTCCTCGGCGCGAAGCTTCACATGAGTCACGGTCTCCGCGGGCTCGAGCTGGTGGGCGTGGTAGTGCTCCAGGGCACGGTCCGCGTTCACGGTGGCGCGCATCGCCGAGAACAGGTCGGCGCTGAACCACACGCTGGTGTCCACCGAGAGCGATGCCGGGATGCCGTAACGCCGCAGCTGATGAACCGGTGGATAGCCCTGGCCGCACGTGTCCTCGGATTCCGTCGCGAGAGAGACGTTTCCGCCCGTCGCAGCGATCTTCTGGTAGGACTCCGCCGACAAGGATGCCGCGTGAACGTATGTGTAGCCCTCCTTCATCACACCGGCGTCGTATGCATTGCGGATGCCCCAATCGTTGGTTGCACCCCACACGCCGGCGTGCGTCGTCACGGGCAGCCCGAGCTCTTCGGCAACGCGGTACGCGGCAAGCTCAGGGAACGCGTCGTCCTGGTTCGGTACGTCGAAGGCGATCTGCGTGCCGAACATGCGGGAGTCATCCCGTGAGCGAACCAGAAGATCCTGGATCGCGGGGTCAGCCGTCCACTCCCAGGGCGAGCCGGCGAGGTTGCCGTAGGCGAAGACGAAGCGACCCGGTGAGGTTGCCAGCGCTTCGTACGCGGCTTCGCCATGCTCGATCGTGCGCAGTCCGTGCGACCAGTCGACGCTGGTCGTCACGCCGGATTCGACGGCGTCGAGCGCCGAGATCAGGTTGCCTGCCGCGATGTCCTGAGGGCGGAACTTCATGCCGTGCTGCAGGTAGTACCACACGAAGTACTGGGTCAGAGTCCAGTCGGCGCCGTAGGCGCGCATCGCGGTCTGCCACATGTGACGGTGGGTGTCCACCATCCCTGGCATGACGATGCCACCTTTCGCATCGATCTCGAACGTGCCATCGGGAACGGCGAGGTTCTCTCCCACCTCGGCGATCTTGCCGTCGACGACGAGGACGTCACCGTGCGGCAGGACTGTATGGGCATCGTCCATCGTGACGACGATGCCCCGCCGGAACACGACAGGCTGTCCGGGTTGGGGCAGCGGGCTCTCGGGCATTGACGCTCATCCTCCTTGATTTGCGGTCGGTGCTCCCAATAAAGCACTACTGGACACCCTTGTCCAGTATCACTATTCAGCGGCTGTCTCCCCGAGGATCGGGACATCTCGCCGGCTCACTTCTGCGATCGCGCTCCAGTCCAGGTCCTTCAGGTCGTCGTGGGCAAGGGCTGCCTCGAAGACGGCGGTGAGCGCGGGAAGTGTGGCGGGGCTCACGCCCACCGAGCGTGCAACCTGCTCCGCGAGATCGAGGTCTTTTCGCCCGAGCGCGATATGGAAACCGGGCGGGGAATACCGCTGTGCCGCGATGATGTCGCCATAGCCGCTGTATGCGACCCCGCCGAACAGGGTGCTCGAGAGCAACTCCGTGAAGGTTTCGGCGGGAACTCCGAGTCGTTCGGTCATGGCAACCGACTCGCCGATCGCCTGCATCGCATGGATGATGTTGTAGTTCACGGCTGCCTTGACCGCATTGGCCACCGACGGCCGCTCGCCGAGGATCCACACGCGCTTTCCCATGGCATCCAGATAGGGCCGGATCTCGCCGACGGCGCTCGGGCTGCCGGCGACGAGGATATTGAGTTCGCCCTCCGCGGCAACAGACGGACGTCCGAGAACGGGCGCAGCGATGTACGTCCCTCCCGCCGCCGTCACCTGATCGGCCAGGCTCGCTGCCAGGTCGGGGCTGATCGATGCCATGGCGACATGGATCCGCCCACGCAGAACCGCGATGCGGTTCTGCGTCATCACGGCCTGCATCGCCTCGTCGTTGGCGAGCATCGAGAACGAGATCGCGCATGCGAGTGCTTCCTCGGGAGCGTCGACCCGCACGGCTCCGCGAGACACCGCAGCCGCGACGGCGTCGGGCGACCGGTTCCAGACGCGAACCTCATGCCCGGCGTCGATGAGACGGCCCGCCATGGCCGATCCCATGGAGCCCAGCCCGAGGAAGCCGATGGTACTCACGCTTCGCCGCGTCCCCAGACGGTATTGCGATGCGACTGCGAGTCCCGGTTGAGGTTCAGTGGCCCGTCGATCGTGTAGTAGCGGCGCCCGGCGACGATGAGTTCCTCCGCGGGGAACTTCGTGATGACCTCGCATCCGTCGGCAGTCACGACGACCTCCTCCTCGATGCGCGCTGCCCCCCAGCCGTCTGCGGCGGGCCAGTACGTCTCCAGTGCGAAGACCATACCTTCCTCCAGGACTTCGGGGTGATCGAACGACGTGAGTCGCGAGAAGATCGGCTTCTCCCAGATCGACAGTCCCACGCCGTGGCCGTACTGCAGCGCGAATGCCGCCATCTCGTCAGGGAAGCCGAATTCCTCAGCGCGGGGCCAGACGGCGGCGATGTCGGCGGTCGTCGCGCCCGGGCGGACGAGAGCGATCGCACGGTCCATGTACTCGCGCGCACGGGTGTACGCATCCTTCTGCGCCTGGCTGGCCGATCCGACGGCGAACGTGCGGTAGTAGCACGTGCGGTAGCCGTTGAAGCTGTGCAGGATGTCGAAGAACGCGGGGTCGCCGGGGCGGATCAGCCGGTCGCTGAACACATGCGGATGCGGCGAACAGCGCTCCCCGGATATGGCGTTGACACCTTCGACGTACTCGGAGCCGAGGTCGTAGAGCGTTTTGGCGACGACCCCGACTGCCTCGTTCTCGCGCACGCCGGGACGCAGGAACCGGTAGAGCTCCTCGTAGGCGGCATCCACCATGCTCGCGGCCTGCGTGAGCAGTCGGATCTCGTCGGAGGTCTTGATGCGCCTGGCCTCCATGAACACCTGCTGACCGTCCACGACCTCGATCCCCTCTCGTTGAAGAGCGATCAGGACGGGCATCTCGATGACGTCGACTCCGAGCGGTTCGTTTGCGAGGCCGAACTTCTCGAGTTCGCGCTTCACTTTTCGCGCGACGTCCCCGGCCAGGTCAGCGTCCGGGGGAAAGGCACCGCGCAGGGTCGAGATGCCGGCGCGAGCACCGCTTTCGAGCCGGGGCCGCTTGGCGCCTTCGTGCGGCGAATGGGGATCGGCGTCTGCCTCTGCCGACGTGACGTCGAGCCAGGGGTTGTAGAGCGCGTGGTGCTTCGCTGCCGATCCGAAGTCCCACACGATCGGGTCGGTCTTGCGTGTGAGCAAGGCGAATCGGATGAGCTTGTCCATCGCCCACGTGCCGATGTGCGTCCCGCTCATGTAGCGGATGTTGGAGAAGTCGAACGCGAGCACCGCTCCGAGGTCGGAGCGTTCCAACTCCGCGTGCAACCGCGCGAGGCGCGCATCGCGAAGCCGTTCGAAGTCGACGCGCTGCTCCCAATCGACAGCGGCGGTACCCGTCGTTCCCGTGCTCTTCATCGAGGCTCCCTCCGTCAGCGGCGTGCTTGACATCGACCCGTGGGTCGAGTTCACTCAAGTAAAGCCCTACTGGACACTGATGTCCAGTTGCACTTCGTCGGCGCGAAGAGAGCGTGAGGAAAGACCGTGAGTGAACGGACCATCGTCGTTGTCGGCGGAACATCCGGTATCGGACTCGAGATTGCCAAGGACTGCCTCGCGCGGGGAGAGAAGGTCGTCATCACAGGCCGCGATCTCAGCCGCACCCAGGAGATTGCGCGCGGCCTCGGTGAGGGCGCGCGCGGTGTAGCTCTGGACATTTCCGAGCCCCACAGCATCGCGGACCAGCTCGCCGACATCGAACGGGTAGACGGGCTCGTCCTTGCGGCTATCGAACGGGATGCCAACTCGATCCGCGACTACGACATCGATCGCGCGGTCCGCCTGGTCACTCTCAAACTCGTCGGGTACTCGGCCACCGTTCGAGCGCTCCTGGACCGGATGGCACCGACTGTCGATACGGGGATCGTGCTGTTCGGCGGACGCGCGAAGGATCTGCCATACCCGGGGTCGACCACCGTCTCGTCCATCAACGGCGGCGTCACGGGCCTGATCAACACTCTCGCGCTCGAACTCGCGCCGATCCGTGTCAACGCGATCCACCCGGGGATCATCGGCGACAGCCCGTTCTGGGCATCCAAGCCCGAGGGCGTCTTGGAGCAGTACGAACGACACACTCCGGGTGGCGAACTCGCGACGATGGCCGATGTGGTCGATGCCACCCAATTCCTGTTGCGCAACCGAGGCGTCTCGGCAGTGAACCTGCCGGTCGACCGCGGAACCGTGCTGATGTAGGACGCGGCGGTCCACGGCTGTGCACAGGTCCTGCCCTAGAATGAGCGGACGTTCGCGGCTGACCAGTGGCTGCGCTGGTGGGAGATCATGACCGAGGGCCTGGGAGCCAAGCTCCGCGAGGTGCGCACTGCGAAGGGCATGAGCCTTCGCTCGCTGGCGCAGGCTCTTGGCGTCTCCGCGTCGTTGATCTCGCAGGTGGAGATCGGAAAGACGCAGCCGTCGGTCTCGACTCTGTTCGCCATGGCCAACCACCTCGGAGTGTCGTTGGACGAGCTGGTCGGCAACGTTCCCACGGCGAGTCCGTCGCCCGTTGCCCCAGTTCCCACACCACCGGATGCGTCAACTGTCCGGCGCGCTGCCGAGTACCCGGTGATCGAGATGGAGAACGGCGTTCGCTGGGAGAAGCTCGCCAGTGTTCCCGGAGG
>NZ_JASBSF010000374.1 GCF_030149085.1 Microbacterium sp.
AGCTCTTCCAGCAGAGTCGTCGCCGCGACGGTGACACCGAGGGAAGCCCCATATATCTTGTGGGCGGAGAAGCAGATCGCGTCGGCGGGGATGCCGCGCACAGCCGAGACCGCGTGGGAGGCGGCTTGTGCGGCATCCACGATCACGATCCCGCCGGCGCGATGGGTGTCGGCCACGAGCTGATCCAGGCCGGGGGTGACAGTGCCGTCAACGTTGTTCATCGCGGAAACGACGACGATGGCGCGCTCGAGATCTGCCGGCGAGTATCGCAGGGCTCCGTCGGGCTCCCGACCCAGGAGAATCCGCGGCACACCGGCGCGCTGCGCGTAGCGCATCACGGGCACGAAGACCGAGTTGTGTTCGGTGTGGCTCGTGACGATGCGGGTGTAGCGCCCGACCGGCAACTGGAGCAACAGCAGATTGATGCCGTACGTCGTGTTCAGCGTGAAGCTGGTGCGGTAGCGACGCGGGGGCAGTGCAAGCAGCCGCACTACCGCGTCTCGTGTAGCCGACACGCGTTCGTCGACGCGCTTCCCCCATGCATAGTGGGTGCGCTCGCCGCAGGCGCCATACTCGCGGTAATACTCAGTCAGCGCATCGATCACCGGCTGGGGCCGGAGGGTCTGGCAGGCCGAGTCGAGGTAGATCTCATCTGCGCTCAGGTACGGGAATCCATAGCGCTGCCCGGTGGGCAAGGCTGCGGGGGGACGCGAGCGACGGATTCTCACACTGTCCATGCTCCACAGCTGCACGGATGCCGCCGCGGGCGGGAGCCGTGACAATTGAGCTGCTCAGCGCGCGCGAGGGTGCGAGGTCGCGTACACATCACGCAGGGCGTCGACGCTGACGTGCGTGTAGATCTGCGTCGTCGCGACGGAGGCGTGCCCGAGGAGCTCCTGCACGACCCGGACATCGGCGCCTCCCTGCAGCAGGTGCGTCGCGAACGAGTGCCGCAGCGTGTGCGGCGACACGTGCGCCTCCAGGTGCGCGCGTTCGGCGGCTGCCTGGATGACGAGCCACGCGCTCTGGCGCGAGAGTGGCGCCCCCCGCGCTCCGAGGAACAGTCGCGGACTAGCTTTGCCGCGGCGTGCGAGCTCGGGACGCGCGCGGGTGAGGTAGGCATCCACCGCGGCCCGGGCGTACGAACCGATAGGGACGATGCGCTCCTTCGAACCCTTGCCGCGCACTCGCAGGATGTCGCCGTCGGTCACGTCGTCGACATCGAGGCCTACAGCCTCCGAGACGCGCGCACCCGTCGCGTACAGCAGTTCGAGAAGCGCCCGGTCCCGCAACGCCACAAGGTCTCCGGGGGTTGCCGCCGTAGGTTCGGGACCCGCAGCAGCCAGCAACGCCTCGACCTGGGCGATGGTGAGCGCCTTCGGGAGGCGCCGGGGCATCTTCGGCGGCCTCACGTGCGTCGTCGGGTCGATGGGGTCAATCCCCTCGACCACGAGATACCGATGCATCCCCCGCACCGATGACTGCAGGCGCGCAAGACTCGTGGCAGCCGGTGGCGGATCGGATGCCGCGCGCTCAGCGATGTACTCGGTGACGAGCGCCGCAGTGACCTGGGTCGAGTCGTCGATGCCGCGGTCTGCGAGCCACTGGCGGTACGGCCCGAGATCACGGCGGTACGCGGCCACGGTGTGCGCCGACAGGCCCCGCTCGATCGTGACGTGGCGCAGGTACGCATCGAGCGCCCGATCGAGCTGCATCCTCAGCCCTGGCGTTCGCGACGCAGCACTTCGGCGGCGGCGAGCACCCCCACCGCGAGGATGCCGTTTCGCAGGCTCCCCTCGAGAACACCCGTGATGACCTCATCGATGGGCACCCACTCGAGCCGAATGTCGGCTTCCTCGTCCTCGCGCTCGTGCACCTGTGGCGCCGCGCTCAATCCGCGCGCAAGGAACAGGTGCACGACCTCGTCGTTGCCGCCCGGTGTCGTGAAGATGCTCACGAGCGGCTGGCACGACGCGGCAACAAGGTCAGCCTCCTCGGCAAGCTCCCGCTGCGCCGTCGCCATCGGCGGTTCGCCAGCGACATCGAGCAGTCCCGCCGGCACCTCCCAGTCCCGGTGACGAATCGGATGCCGATACTGCTGGATCAGCAACATCCGACCCTCGTCGTCGATCGCGACCACAGCCGCCGCCCCCGGGTGATCGACGTACTCGCGCACGATCTCGGCCCCGCCATAGCTGACGGTGTCGCTGCGCACATCCCACACCCGGCCCTCGTGAACGAGCGTCGACGAGACGACGGGAGCCTCGAACGGCTCATCGCGCACTGCGCCGCTCACCCTGTCAGTCATCCGATTCTCACTCATCCGATTCGACGTCGAAGAGCTCGCTCGCGCGGTGGCGGTCCAGGGCCGCGCTCACGAGCCCGCGAAACAGCGGATGCGGCGCCGTCGGCCGCGAACGCAGCTCGGGGTGGGCCTGGGTCGCGATGTAGTACGGGTGCACCTCGCGCGGCAACTCGACGTACTCGACAAGGTTCCGGTCGGGAGAGAGTCCCGAGAAACGCAGACCCGCGGTGGCGAGACGGTCACGGTAGGCGTTGTTGACCTCGTACCGGTGACGGTGGCGCTCTGAGACCCGTGTCGATTCGTAGACTTCGGCCGCAATCGAGCCCTCATCGAGCTGCGCCGGATACAGCCCAAGCCGCATCGTGCCGCCGAGATCGCCGTGATCGATGATGTCGACCTGCTCGGCCATCGTCGCGATGACCGGAAAATCGGTGTCGGGATCGAACTCGCTCGAAGACGCACCCGGGAGGTCCGCCATGTTGCGGGCGTACTCGATCACCATGCACTGCAGGCCCAGGCACAGGCCGAGCGTCGGGATGCCCTGCTCGCGCGCGAAACGCAGCGCACCGAGCTTGCCCTCGATCCCCCGGATGCCGAAACCGCCGGGAACGACGATCCCATCGACCGACGCGAGCGCCTTCGCCGCGCCCTCCGGGGTCTCGCACAGATCCGACGGAATCCAGGTGATCTTGACGTGGGTCTCGTGCGCGAACCCACCGGCCTTGAGGGCCTCAGTCACCGACAGGTAGGCGTCAGGAAGATCAATGTACTTTCCGACGAGGCCGATCGTGACCTCGTGCTTGGGGTTGTGGACCGCCTGCAGCACGCGGCTCCAGCGGGTCCAGTCCACGCGGTCGGCCTTCGCGATATCGAGCGCATCGACGATGTAGTCATCCAGCCCCTGGTCGTGGAGCATCGTCGGGATGTCGTAGATGCTCGGCACGTCGACCGCGTTGACGACGGCGCCCTCGTCGACGTCGCACATGAGCGCGATTTTGCGCTTGTTCGCCTCGGTCACGGGACGATCGCTGCGCAGCACGAGTGCGTCGGGCTGGATGCCGATCGAGCGCAGCGTGGCGACGGAGTGCTGCGTGGGCTTGGTCTTCTGCTCCCCCGAGGCGCCCATGAACGGCACGAGCGAGACATGCACGAAGAAGACGTTCTTGCGGCCCAGTTCATGCCGGATCTGGCGCGCTGACTCGATGAACGGCTGTGACTCGATGTCACCGACGGTGCCACCGATCTCGGTGATGATGACATCGGGCTGCGGGTCCTCGGTCGCCTGCAACCGCATGCGCCGCTTGATCTCGTCGGTGATGTGCGGGATGACCTGCACGGTGTCGCCGAGGTACTCACCCCGGCGCTCGCGGGCGATGACCTGGGAGTAGATCTGCCCGGTCGTGACGTTGGCCGCTTGGCTCAGGTCGATGTCGAGGAACCGCTCGTAGTGCCCGATGTCGAGGTCGGTCTCAGCGCCGTCATCGGTCACGAAGACCTCGCCGTGCTGGAACGGGTTCATCGTTCCAGGATCGACATTGAGGTAGGGGTCGAGCTTCTGCATCACGACCCGCAGGCCGCGAGCGGTGAGCAGATTGCCGAGGCTTGCGGCAGTCAGACCCTTGCCGAGGGAGGAAACGACGCCTCCCGTGACGAAGATGTGCTTCGTCGTCGTGAGGCCCGACGAGCGCTCTTCGACGGTGGAAGAAAGGGACGCCGGGGCGTCATCCGAAGGGGAACCGTGCGAGTCACTCGGGGTCTGCATCACGGGCTTCGATCCTATCAGTCGGCAATCGTGCCCAGGTCGAGCAACTCGCGGGCATGGGTGAGCGCTGCCTCGGAGTCTGGCATTCCCGAGAGCAGCCGCGCCATCTCGGCCTCGCGAGCGGCGCCGGTGAGCTGATGAACCCCGGATGCCGTGACGGCACCATCGCTGGCCTTGACCACGCTCAGGTGGTTGTTCGCGAAGGCCGCCACCTGCGCGAGGTGGGTCACCGCGATCACCTGGGATGTCTGCGCCAGCCGCGCCAGGCGCCTTCCCACCTCGATCGCCGCAGCGCCGCCGATCCCGGCATCCACTTCGTCGAAAACGAAGGTGGGTACGGCATCGACGCGGGCGATCACGACCTCGATCGCGAGCATGACGCGACTGAGCTCACCGCCGGATGCGCTGCGCGAGACCGGACGTGGCGACGAACCCGGGTGAGGCGCCAGGAGGATTGCTACGTCGTCGCGGCCCGACCGGCTGGGTGCTGCGGGGGTGACGGAGACCTCGACCTCGGCATCCGGCATCGCGAGAGCATGCAACTCCGCTGTCACGAGCTTTCCGAGGCGGGTGGCAGCCGCCGTGCGCGCCGCCGTGAGCGCCGCTGCCGCATCATCGAGAGCGGATGCCGCCTCTTCACGCTCCCGGGTGAGTCGCTCGACTCTTTCGCCGTCGTCGTCGAGCTCTGCGAGCCGTGCGGACCCGGTGTCAAGAAGCGCGATCGCCTCGTCCAGCGAGCCGTGCGCGCGCACCAGCTCGGCCAGCGCCGCACGGCGCTCCTCAACAGCGGCGAGTTCGTGCGGACCCGATTCATCGAGGTCGGCGAGGTACCCGGCGAGCGAGGCTGAGACATCGACGAGCCGGTACCCGATCTCGGCTACCTGCTCGGCGAGACGCTCGAGCTCGGGGTCACTTCCCGCGGCACGCTCCAGGGCACGCCGCGCCTCCCCCACAAGGGTCGTCGCGTCTGTTGCCTCGTCTTCGGCTGTCAGTGCCGCATGCGCCAGCGCCGCGGCCTCTCGCAGCGCCTCGGCGTTCGCGAGTCGCTCGGCCCGCTGCGTGAGCTCAGCATCCTCGCCGACGCGCGGGGCGGCGGCCTCGATCACCGCGATCGCGGCCCGGAGTTCCTCTGCTTCGGCCGCGCGAGCGTCGCGATCGGCGACGAGTGTCGTGAGCTGCTCGTCCAGCCGCTCCCACGTCGCGAACCGTTCCCGATACGCCTCGAGGGCCTCGGCGACATCCGCTCCCCCGAACCTGTCGAGCGCGTCGCGCTGCGCGGCACTGGAGCGTAGCCGCAGCTGTTCGGACTGCCCGTGCACCACCACCAGGTCATCAGCAAGATCCGACAAGACCGCCGCGGGGGCTGCTCGACCGCCGACCGCCGCCCGGCTGCGCCCCTCGCTTGAGATGATGCGTCCGACGATCAGCTCGGCTCGGGTCTCATCGATCGGTTCGACATCCGCGCCAGCCTCACGCACGCGCTCGGCCACAGGCCCATCGGGCGGCACCATCCACACGCCCTCCACGGATGCCTGCGCCGCCCCCGCGCGCACCGCACCGCTGTCCGAGCGCTGACCGAGAAGCAGGCCGAGGCCCGTGACGACCATCGTCTTGCCCGCCCCGGTCTCACCCGTGATCGCCGTGAACCCGGGACCGATGGGCAGGGTGGCCTCGGCTATCACGCCGAGGTCCCGCAGGGTCATCTGCTCGATCACGAACTCTCCGCCGCGGGTGACGGGCCGCGCCATCCTTCGACGGGCAGACGGAACTTCTTGACGAGTCGGTCGGTGAACGATGCGGGATGCAGGCGCGCGAGCCGCACGGGATGCTCCGATCGGCGCACGACGACGCGGGCACCGGCGGGAAGATCGTGTGAGCGGCGCCCGTCGCACCAGAGGATGCCGGTGCCGTTCGTGCGCTCGAGCAACTCGACGGCGACAGTGTGCTCGGGCGCGATCACGAGTGGCTTGGCGAACAGCGCGTGCGCCGACAGTGGGACGACGGCGATCGCCTCGACTCCCGGCCAGATCACCGGACCGCCGGCGGAGAAGTTGTAGGCGGTCGAGCCCGTGGGGGTCGACACGACGATGCCGTCGCAGCCGAACGACGACAGCGGCCGCCCGTCGATCTCGATCACGACCTCGAGCATCCGCTCCCGGCTGGCCTTCTCGACCGTTGCTTCGTTCAGCGCCCACGTCTCGTAGATGACCTGCTCGTCGCGGTCCTTGATCCGCACCTGCAGCGCGAGTCGCTCTTCGACCGTGTAGTCGCGGTCGATGACCCGCCGGACTGCCTCGTCCATGTCATCGCGCTCGATCTCGGCGAGGAAGCCGACGTGACCCATGTTGATCCCGAGAACCGGGGCGCTGCCCTCGCGAACGAGCTCTGCGGCCCGCAGGATCGTGCCATCGCCCCCGAGCACGATCGCCAGCTCGATGTCGGCGACGGCGACATCGGCCCCCAGTACGGCGAGCGGGCCGGGGATCGCGGTACCGAGTTCGGCCCGATCGTCGGAGGAAAGGACGGGGGTTGCACCAGCCTCACGCAGCGCACCGATCACGCGAGCAGCTGCGTCGACCGTTTCGGGGCGGAGCGCGTGCGCGACCACGAGGATGTTGCGGCCCTCGTTGGTCATCGTGCTCCCGTCAGCTGATTCACCGTGCTGATCCATTCTGTCGGATTGCTCCCCCGCGACGCGGCAAGATGCACGAGGTACTCGAGGTTGCCGTGGGTTCCCACGATCGGGGAGGAGATCACCCCGAGGGTGCCGAGTCTCGCATCCCACGCAGACCAGAGCACCCCCATGACCGCCTCGGAACGCAGACCCGCGTCGGTCACGACCCCTTCACGGATGCCGGTGCGTCCCACCTCGAACTGCGGCTTCACGAGCAGGATGATGTCGGCATCCGCCGCTGCGACGCGGCAGATCGCGGGAAGCACGTGCCCCAGAGAGATGAAGGAGAGGTCTCCCACCACGATCTGTGGTTGAGACTCCACCCCGGATGCCGAACGCAGCGTATCGGCATCCATGTACCGGACGTTGAACCCCTCGACCGAGATGACCTGGGGGTCAGAGGCGACAGTGGGCGCGAGCTGTCCGTGGCCGACGTCGACGGCAATGACAGGTGCCGCTCCCCGCTCCCGCAGGACCTGCGTGAACCCGCCGGTTGACGCACCGAGGTCAAGCGCGACTTTGCCCGCGACGTCCACCGCGAAGGCATCGAGCGCGGCACTGAGCTTGTGCGCGCCGCGACTGACGTAGTGATCGTCGGCTGCGACCTCGATGACG
>NZ_JASBSF010000281.1 GCF_030149085.1 Microbacterium sp.
AGATACGCCGGGTGGGTGTTGATGATCCGCGGCGCCCAGGGTTCGAGGACCGATGCGGGGAGCAACCGCATCAGGCCGCTGAGAACGATGAGGTCGGGTTGCCACACCGCGAGTTGGTCGCGAAGCGCCTCACCCCAGGCCGCTCGGCTCGCATACTCGGCGAAGGGCACGAAGAACCACGGAATGCCGAAGGCTTCGGCATGGGCGAGGCCTTCGGCCTCGCGGTCGGCGCCGACGACAACGATCCGCGCCGGATAGTCGGGCTCGTTCGCTGCCTCGAGCAGCGCCCGAAGGTTGGATCCGGCGCCGGAGATGAGAACGGCGACGGTGAGCACCGACTCAGTCTACCGAGGGCTCCAGGAGCGCCGTGGGCACCGCCTCGGTCGCGTCGTCGTCACGGGCTCGACGTCGCGGTGAGAGCAACAGGATGCCGGCACCGACGCCGACCTCGATGCCGATCGCCAGCGCGACGGGGCCCGGTTCTGGTCCCAGCTGGGCGAGCACACCAGGGCCGAGCGAGCCGGAGGCGAGGGCCGCCAGCAGCGCCGCTGAACCGGCCGAAACAACCGCGATCCCGAGCGTCACGACGATACGGGCGGCAACGCGCTCGGCATCCGCGGCGAAGAACGACCGAGCGACCCACCCGGCGAAGGCGCCGACCGCGACGGGCAGGAGCGCAAGCAGCAGCAACCACGGCGAGGTCGACTCGGGGAGGACGCCCAGCAGCGGCAGGCCGGGCAGGACGCCGGTCGTGGTTCCGGATGCCGCGACCGTCGCCCCTGCTCCGAGGGACACACCGGGACCGGCAACGAAGGCGAGCGCCCACACGACGAGGGTGGGAAGGTAGAGAAGCTGGCCGAGCGTCAGGAGCACTGCGCCCAGGACATCGACGTGGGACGCCTCGTAGAGGCCGACGATCTGGGAGCCGCGCGCGAAGATCGCGACAGCGGTGACCAGTGCCGCGACCCCGAGGAGTCCGACTGCCGCGATCGCCCCCGCGCGCGCGATGACCGTCGGGGTGAGGGCCCAGTCCTCGGGCAGGTCTTCGGTCCATTCGCGTAGCGCCGCGATGACGCCGCTGTCGGCATCCTGCCACTCCCCGACGAGCGCGCCGAGCAGCGCCGGGATGCCGAAGATGAGGGCCGGGAAGAGGATCGCTTCCGTGAGCGAGGTGTGTGCAATGGGGTTTCCCGCGGTCAACGCGATGCCGGCGGCTGCAGCGGCGAAGACCACGGTCCCCGCGAGTGCGCCCGTGAACGCCGCTCCCGAGCGTGAGGCCCGCCGACCCGAGCGCGTCGCCGAGATGGCGGTGAATCCCACGAAGGCCAGCGGGGCGAGCGAGAGCACGAAGGATGCTGCGCCTGGATCAATGCCGGCAGTTGCCACGTAGTCGGCGGGAAGCGTGATCTCTAGCGGGACGACGTGCCCCAGTTGCCAGACGCTTGCGGCGGTGGGCCACAGCGCGTCCCACGGGGCAAGGCCACCGAACTCCACGACCCACAGGAGCGTCGCTGGTGCGAGCACGACGACGAGGCCCGCGGCGACGGTGACGAGCGCGTCGAAGGCCGCGAGAAGGAAGACGATGACCCGGTTCATGCGGGTTCGACCTTACCCATCGCCGAGCCGCTCACCGGTCGACTCACCGGGCGCTGCGCCACGCTCCCGATTTCGGGACTGAGCCCTGGAACAGTTCGGTGATCGTTGCCATGGTGAAACCCCGATCGAGAAGCCCGTCGCAAATGGCTCCGACGGTGCGCGCCGTGTTCCCGTGGATGTCGTGCTGCAGCACGATCGAGCCGGGCTTCGATCGTGTCACGACCCGCTCGATCAGGACGTCGTCGGCCGGGCCCTCCCAGTCCTCGGTGTCGACATCCCAGAGGATCGCGGGCATCTGCGCCACCGCGAGCACCCGCGCGTTGTAGTCACCATAGGGGGGTCGGAACATCGTGATCTTCTGGCCGGATGCCGCCTCCAACGCGGCTGTCGTGTCGCGCAATTGCGACGCGATCTGCGCATCGGTCAGCTTCGTGAGCGACGGATGGTTCCAGCTGTGGTTTCCGATGAGGTGTCCCTCGGCGACCATCCGCTGCAGTGTGGCTGCGTATCTGTTCGCCTTCTCACCCATCGCGAAGAACGTCGCACTGGCGCGGTGCGTCGCGAGGGCATCCAGCATGCTCGGAGTGAGATCGCTCGGACCATCGTCGTAGGTCAGCGCAACGCAGGGCGTCAACGAACAGTCGACGGGCACGTCCCCGGGCCTCGTCACACTCGGGCCTGAGTACGGCTGACCGACCGAGGCGAGCAGCCGTCGTCCGAAGTCGGTGAGCAGGGGTTCGGCAACAGCCGTAGGCACCAGAACGGTACGGGCCGCATCGGTCGGTGGGATGCCGAGCGCCGCGAGCCCATCGGTGGTGAAGCCAGCGGGGATCGTGAACTGCATGCCGCCCGCAGCCGCGGGGATCGTCGTCGCGAAGGCCCCGGCGAGGCGCTCCGCCGCCGACGGGTCCGCCACGGGGGCCAGCGAGAGGGAGCCAGCGGCGCGGCGCAAACCGTCAACAACCTCCGCAGCGAGCGTTCCGAGGGCATCCGGCGTCCACAGCTGGGCTCCGGACGCCACATCGCCCACTGCCGCGTCACCGAAGAGGGTCTCGGCGGTGTCGGCTGTGACGGCATCCGCGTTCGACATCACCGTGCGCAGTCGCTCACCGAACAGGGTTCCCGCCGCCCACACGACATCACACACGACAGTAGCCGCACCACCGCCCACGACGGGTCCGGCTACAGCTGGATCGACCAGCAACTGGGCAGCCGGGGTCGTGGTGGAGCCGGGAGTGCAGGTCCGGTCGTTCAGGCCTGCACCGACGTCTCCGGCCTGAGGCCGATAGGTCGCGCCGGTGGCGTCTTGCCGAGCAGCGATCGCGGCCCGGATATAGCCCCTCACCGCGTCATTGAAGGCGGGGACCTGCGGCAGAAGCAGGTAGCGGGCCTGGATGCCGACACCATCCTGGCGGATGCGCTCGGGTGAAACGTTGGAGGCGAGCGGTTGCCCGGGTTCCGCGCTCAACGGCGCCGCCTCGCCCTCGACGACGGTCAGCCTCGTTGCCGGCCAGGTCGGCGGGCTCCAGTTCTCGTCGACGGCAGGGGCGCAGCCGGAGGCGACGACGGATGCCGCTACGACAACGGCCGCGACGGCCAGTGCACGGGCAGAACGCGGGACCGAAGCGCTCACGGCTGCACCCCCTCGACCAGCGACGCCATCGCCGCGCGGTAGCGCTCGAGGTCATCGCTCGAGGCGACGAAGACGACGGAACCTCCCGCGACCGGCCCCACCGCAGCGACCAGGTCAGGCACGGCAGCGGCGCCCTCCTCGCTCGACCCGGACGGGGACCCGTGCGCGACGGTCAGCCCCGATGCCAAGGTCTCGACCATGGGAGCCGCCGCGCCGGCGTCCATCGCGGCCTGGGTGGCGTCGGCGGCGCTGAGTGAGGCATCCACGATCAGACCGCGGTCGGGTGTCACGATGCGCGCGTGCGAGTCATCCGGTCGGGTGATCAGCCAGCCCTCGGGCACGATGACGGTCACGGGAGCCGATTCCGGACCGAGCACGAGGGGCTCTGCCGCGGTTGCCACCCGGGTCTGCAGGTTCGCGATGGCCGGCGGCACCGTGATGACTCCGATCACCGTGATGAAGGCCAGCAGTCCGACCCCTCCGATCGTCGCCAGCGTCCAGACCCACCAGGGGGTGGGGCGATGTCGCGACGATGCGATGGTGCGGCGCGTCAATGTGGCTTGCGCAGTGTCGTTCATGCTGGCTCCGGGGCGCACGGACGGCGCTGAACGTATTGTGCCGTTCTCGGGCGTCCGAAACCTGACGGCGGGCCGGAAAAACTCATCGATCGCGGCGGATTCTCAGTCTGCGCCGCGCAGCGCGGGGCCTTATGCGGGGTCGAGCACGAAGACAGCGATGAGCCGTTCGGTCTTCTTCTGGTACTCGGCGTAGTCGGGCCACACCTCGACAGCACGCGCCCACCACTGGTCGCGCTCCTCACCCTCGACTTCGCGCGCGAGGTAATCACGCTTGGTCGCGCCATCCTGCAACTCGACTGTCGCGTTCTTGCGCATGTTGCCCGCCCACTTGGGTTCGTCGGGCGCGCCGCCCTTCGACGCGATCACGGCATAGCTTCCGCCGTGTTCAACACGCATGAGCGCGGTCTTTCGCAGCCCTCCGGTCCTGGCGCCGAGCGTGGTCAGGACGATGACGGGCTTGCCTCGCAGCACCGATCCCTCGGCGCCGCCCGTGGCTTCGTAGGTCTCGGCCTGGGTGCGGGCCCACTCCGATGTGGACGGCTTGTACTCTCCGGTCAGTGGCATGCCCTCAGGCTACCGCCCACCTGCGACCACGGGCTGCCCGGAGCGAGACACCGCGTACACAGCGAGACACCCTCTGTCGCGCGGCGTCTCGCGCGACAGAGGGTGTCTCGGTGAGCGAGCGTCAGAGCTGCTCGATGATCTCGCGCATCAGGGCGGCGGTCTCGGACGGCGTCTTGCCGACCTTCACGCCCGCAGCCTCGAGGGCCTCCTTCTTGGCCTGGGCGGTACCCGCAGAGCCCGACACGATCGCGCCGGCGTGACCCATGGTCTTGCCTTCGGGAGCGGTGAAGCCCGCGACATAGCCGACGACCGGCTTGGTCACGTTCGCCTTGATGAAGTCGGCGGCGCGCTCTTCGGCATCCCCACCGATCTCACCGATCATGACGATCGCCTTGGTCTCGGGGTCTGCCTCGAACGCGGCGAGCGCGTCGATGTGGGTGGTGCCGATGATCGGGTCGCCACCGATACCGATAGCGGTCGAGAAGCCCAGGTCACGCAACTCGAACATCATCTGGTAGGTGAGCGTGCCCGACTTCGAGACGAGGCCGATCGGACCCTTGCCCGTGATGTTGGCCGGGGTGATACCCACGAGCGACTCACCGGGGGTGATGATACCGGGGCAGTTCGGGCCGATGATGCGCGTCTTGTTTCCCTTGGACTGGGTGTAGGCCCAGGCCTCGGCAGTGTCACCGACGGGGACGCCTTCGGTGATCACCACGAGCAGCGGGATCTCGGCGTCGATGGCCTCGATCATGGCATCCTTCGTGAAGGCGGGCGGCACGAAAGCGATCGAGACGTCAGCGCCGGTCTTCTCCATCGCTTCGGCGACGGATGCGAAAACAGGCAGCTCGACGGCGTTACCGTCCTTGTCGGTGTGCGAGACGGTCGTCCCGGCCTTGCGGGCGTTCACCCCGCCGACGACCTGGGTGCCGGCCTTGAGCATCAGCGCGGTGTGCTTGGTGCCCTCGCCGCCGGTGATGCCCTGGACGATGACCTTGGAGTCCTTGTTGAGGTAGATCGACATAGTCCTAGTTCCTTGTTCCGATGCCGCAGCTCAGGCGTTCGCCAGCTCGGCGGCCTTGTCGGCACCCTCGTCCATGCCGGCAGCGAGGGTGACGAGCGGGTTGTTGGCGGCGGCGAGGATGGCACGGCCCTCTTCGACCTGGTTGCCGTCGAGGCGGACCACGAGCGGCTTGGTGGCGGCGTCACCGAGGATCTCGAGCGCCTTGACGATGCCCTCCGCAACGGCCACGCACGACGTGATGCCGCCGAAGACGTTGACGAACACCGACTTCACCTGCGGGTCGCCGAGGATGACGTCCAGGCCCGCGGCCATGACGGTCGCCG
>NZ_JASBSF010000397.1 GCF_030149085.1 Microbacterium sp.
TACATCGACATCTACTGTTCCGTCTATGAGCCCGAGAAAACGGTCGAGCTGAGCAGCGAGCGGTTCGCGGCCGGTGATCTCGGGGACCTCCATCTCGGTCATCTGCCGGAATCCTGCCCCCCCGGGGCGATCCTCGGATACCGTGGTATGGCGATACAGCGTGACACCCCTACGAAGAAGGTCGACCTCGACCATGTCCCCGAGTGTCTGAACCAGCAGCGTTCGCACCTTACGCTGACCTAGACGAGACGCTGATGCAGACGCGATCAGGCCCTTCCCAAACCCGAGTATGACCTCTGCGACATCCTCGGCACCCTCTACCGAGTCAGGGTGAACCTGACCAAGTTGCACCGCAACACTTTCGGGGTCGCTGCCCCCGAAAAGTTGGGCGAGCAGGTCCACGTCATGAACCAACAGATCCCAGCCCACCCCGGTGCGGATACGAGGGGCATACGGCGAATGCCGCACGGCTCGCGCATACACCGGCTCCTCGATCATCCGTTGTGCGGTGATGAATGCTGGGTTGTAGCGTTCGAGAAACCCGCACATTACGGGCACGCCGCTAGCCTCGGCTAGACGAAGGATCGCTTCGGTCTGCGAGAGCGAAGGAGCAACGGGCTTCTCGATGAGCAACGGAATTCCCGCTCCGATCACTTCGACCGCAATGTCGTAGTGGTGCTCCGTGGAAGCCGCGACCACAACGCCATCTACCTGACCGAGGCCTTCGAGATCCGCCGCCCAGCGGGTCTCATAGTGGGCTGCGGCTCGGCGCCCGGATTCCGGCACGGGGTCTACGACTACGGCAAGTTCGGCGTGTGCGCTCTCCGAGATCACTCGAGCATGATTGCGACCCATGGAGCCGGCGCCGACTAGGCCCACTCGATAGGTCATGACGCGGCCAACGCGCTAAGAACGGCATCCGCGATGTGATCGATATCGCGCTCGGACAGGTGCTGGTGCACGGGGATCGAGATACAGCGTGCGGCTACACGCTCAGCAACTGGGGTTTCGGAACGGATCACATCAGGTCGCTCACGATAAGGGTCGTAGTCGTAGACGGGTTTCGGGTAATAGATGCCCGAAGCGACGCCGTAATCACGTAGCCGTTCCGCGAACTCCTGCCGCCCCACAGGCTCCGGAAGAAGAAGAGTGTACTGATGCCATACATGCCGGCGATCGGCCAGTTCTCGGGGCAGAACGAGACCCGCGATCCCCTGCAGGCGCTCAGTGAGTGCCGCCGCGTTCGATTGTCGTCGTGATATCTGCTCGCCATAGCCCTCGATCTGGGGCAGGGCGAGCGCGGCTTGCAGGTCGGTCATGCGGTAGTTGTGACCAGCCATCACGTACTCATACCGAGCCTGCATGCCCTGGTTTCGCAGAATTTTGAGCTCGCGCGCCATCTCGTCGTCGGCGGTGGTGATGATGCCACCCTCGCCGGTCGTCAAGTTCTTGGTCGCATAAAACGAGAAGCATCCCGTGCCGAACGTCCCCGCCGAGCGACCCCTAAAAGCAGCCCCGTGCGCCTGAGCTGCGTCCTCCACGAGGCTCAACCCACGATCCTCAGCAATGCGCACGAGCGCATCCATATCGCCCGTCTGCCCGAAGAGATGGACCGGCATGAGAACCTTGGTGCGATCGGTGACGGCAGACTCCACTGACTCGGCGTCGAGAGCGAAATCGTGCTCCCCGATGTCCGCGAATCGGACGGTGGCACCTGCTTCGAGAATCGCATTGAGCGTTGCGATGAAGGTGAAGGGACTCGTCACGACCTCATCACCCGGTCGAAGATGGTGCACTGACAGTGCGGCGACGAGCGCCGTCGTGCCGTTGTTCACGGCGATCGCGTGGCGCGCACCCACAAGCGACGCAAACCGATCTTCAAACTCCGCGACGACCGGCCCCTGGGCGATGCTGCCCGATCTAAGAACGTCAAGGACGCGCGCCTCGACGTCAGGGCCAAGCTGAACGGTAGAGATCGGTATCATACGTATTTCCTCTGCTGGGCGAACCACACCCTCCGAGCTTCGATCCTACAAGCGCGCGCGCAAGCAGCACCAAGCCCCGCCGCTCCTGCGCATGTCGGATAGAGTTGACGCCGGTCCGGGAGGCCCTACACGACATGCCCACATCTGACAGACTTGACATCCACCCCACGGCCCTCATCGCGGAGGGTGTGCAGTTGGGGGAGCGCGTGCGCGTGGGAGCATTCACAACGTTACGTGGGCCACTGACCGTCGGGGACGACGTAACGATCGGCGACGGCTGCCGAATAGGCGGGGCTCCAGAGATCACGACCATGCCCCAACACGAGCCGGGTGGCTACGCCGGGGTCCGCATAGCTAGCGGTGCGACGATTCGAGAGAACGTCGTCATCCACCAAGGCAGCCTGCGGTCGACGGTTATCGGAGCACGAAGCTGGCTCCTCAACAGCAGCTATGTTGCCCATGACGTGATCATTGGCACCGATTGCGTGATTTCTTCGGGGGTCAAGCTCGGCGGCCATGCGGAGGTCGGATCGCGCGCGAATATCGGCATGAACGCGTCCGTACACCAAAGGCGGGTCGTGTCACCGGGGGCGATGGTCGGCATGAACACCGCGGTCAGCAGAGACGTTCCACCATTCGCTAAGGTGCTCGGATCGCCGCCGCGGGTGTGGGGGCTGAACATCTACATGCTTGAGCATCTCGACATTGATCGGGACATCCGGGACGCTCTTGCGGTCGCCTACTCACGCGGTGACACGTTGCTACAGCACCTCCCTCGGCCGACCGACGACCAGTCAGGTGCGCATTACGTCCAGTGGTGGCTGGAACGGGAGACCGACCTACGCCCCATGCGCGCCGTGGAACGAGTCGGGTTGCACGCGGAGTGACCAGCCGGAACGAAGGCCGGCCAACAGCCCGGGCCGTTATTACGAACACTCTTCGGTGGCTACTCATCGCGGCTGTCCTCGCTGCGACGACATGGCAGCTCGTGATCAACTGGGAGCAGGTCGCGAACACACTCCTGCAGATGCAATGGCAGCGGATTGCCGTCGCGTTCGTCGCGGTCAGCCTCGGTGTCTGGGCCTCAACGATGAGCTGGATCACGCTTGTTGATGAACTCGGGACGCCGATCGGCGCCGGCCGGGGCTCCGAAGTCTTCCTCGTGGGCGCGCTTGGCAAGTACGTGCCGGGCTCTGTCTGGGCATACGTGCTCCAGATCGAGCTCGGCCATCGCTCAGGTCTGGCACGCGCGCGGGTATTCACAGCCTCGGTGTTTAACCTCGGTGTCATCCTCGTCGCCGCTCTCATCGCGGGCGCGGCGAGCGTACCTGTGCTCATAGCGCGAGATCCCGCGCTATCGTGGCTGCCCTGGCTCTACCTCCTGCTTCCGATCGCGATCATGATGTTGCACCCGAGGATCTTGACAGCCATCACCCGCTATGGGTTTCGTCTGTTGCGTCGGCCACTGCCTGATCATCCCGTGCGCTTGCGGGCTGTGGCGATGTCACTCGCGTATGCGCTCCTCACGTATGTGCTGTACGGAGTCCACCTGTGGATGCTCGCTGACACGTGGGAGGGACTGACCCTGGCACCACTGCTGCTCTGTATCGGAACAATGGCGCTTGCAATGGTCGGTGGGCTCGTCGCTTTCCTTCTACCGTCTGGCATCGGCGCGCGGGAGTTCATCATCGTCACAGCACTGGCCCCGCTCGTCGGGGTCGGCCCGGCGACCGCCTACGCCGCCGCGAGCAGGCTCATCTTCATCGTGAACGACATCCTCGCGGCGGGCGTCTCCGCTATGGTCGCGTATCTCGCGCGGCGCCGCAGAGGCGCCTACCACGGGGATGTCGGCGTGGACGAAAAGAGTAGCGGGGTCTGATATCGGGGCTAGGACCGGTCGCGGTGTCGTGCCGGGACGTCATCCGGGTCCTCGCGAAAGCGTGAAGCCGCGTCGCCGCTCAAGGTCGATTCCCATCGCGACAGATACACTTGGTGCGGCCGGAGAGGAGTCACCCCGTGACCAATTGGTTCATGCGCATCGCCGCCGCCGGAGTCGCTTGCGGTCTCGCCGTCGCAACTCTCGTGGGTGTGACCGCCGCGAGTGCCGCCAACTCTTCCGATTTCGAGGCCGGCAACATTATCTCGGACGAGAGGTTCTTCGACAACGGGTCAATGTCGGAGGAACAGATCGCCCAGTTCCTCAGGGACCAGGTGCCCGCCTGCCGTGCTACGGACCCCACCCTGCCCTGTCTGCGCGACTTGGTCACCTCCACGAGCGACCGCTCCCCCGCTGCCAACGGGTGCGCGGCGTACAAGTCGGAAGGTTGGGAGAGCGCTGCGCGTATCATCTGGAAGGTCGCGCAAGCCTGTCGGATAAACCCGCAGGTCCTGCTTGTCACCCTTCAGAAGGAACAGTCCCTCGTCACTTCGACGAAGCCGTCCCTTTACCAATACAACGCCGCAATGGGAGCAAATTGCCCTGATGATCGGCCGTGTGACCCGAATACGCAGGGCTTCTTTAACCAGGTCTATAAGTCGGCTTGGCAGTTTCGCCAATACACGCACACTCCCTCATCCTGGGGATACCGGGTTGGCTTGAACTCCATCCTCTTCTCTCCTGACCGCAGTTGCGGATCTGCGCCTGTGGTGATCCGCAATCAGGCAACGGCAAACCTTTACATCTATACCCCCTACCAACCGAATGCAGCTGCGTTGAACAACCTCTACGGGAGAGGCGACAGCTGTTCTACGTACGGAAACCGGAACTTCTGGCGGATATTCACCGACTGGTTTGGCTCAACCACGGCGACTGGGACGACTCCGATCGACTCGCTGTACGCTGCGATGGGCGGAGCCTCCGGCGTCCTCGGCGCAGTAACCAGCGACTACATTCCTATCTCAACTTCCTCGGGCGCTGGAACGGGTCGCGCCTACGCCAACGGCTCCATCTACTGGTCCCCGCGGACTGGCACAGCGGCGGTCCTTGAGCCCTTCCGTTCGTTCTATTTCGGATATGGGGGAGCCACCGGGATACTGGGCTGGCCGAACTCCCAGACGATTGACTTGCCCCAACGGACGGGCGGCGCCGCGCAGTCCTACCTCCACGGTTCCGTCTACACGAGCACGTCAACAGGAACGCACTCCGTGGTCGGCAGCCTCCGCGACACCTACTTCGGATACGGCGGAGCGACCGGCTGGCTCGGATGGCCAACTGCCGAGGCCTCCTCGGTTTCGAGTACCGCAGGGCCACGGGTAGCACGCGGCCTGCTCCAAGAGTTCGAGTACGGGTATCTCACCTCGGAGTCCGCCACGGGAAACCACGCAGTCAACTCGGCCGTCGGAGCACGTTACGTCGAGGACGGGGGCCCTAACTCGACTCTCGGGTGGCCAGTATCCGAGCCGCTGACTTATGACTACAACGGCGGCGGAACTGCACAAGTCTTCGAAGGCGGGTCGATCTTCGCTTCTCCTGCAGGCGCCTTTGCGCTCCAGGACAGCTATCGCGACGTCTACTTCGCAGTTGGCGGTGCACAAGGATGGCTGGGGTGGCCGACGACGGGGCCGATCTGCCCTAGCCCCGGCGTGTGCTGGCAGCATTTCCAGAACGCCTCGATCCTCAAGGATTCTACGGGCACCCGTATCGCGCTGGCCGCGATCGAGGATCTGCACGCCGCGGCGGGAGGCGACAGCGGGGAGCACGGTGCGCGCACGAGCGGACTAGTGCGGATCATCGAAAACGGCGGCGGCCTCGGCCAGGTCTACCAGAATGCATCGGTCTACTTCTCATCCTCCGGGACCTACGCCGTGTCAGGCGACATTCGCGCACGCTACTGGGAGATGAAGGGGGCGGCGGGGCCGCTCGGCTTCCCGACGACTCCAGAGACGTGCGGATCGGCTTCTTCATGCGAGCAGTCATTCGAGGGAGGGACGATCGTGTGGTCCGAAGAACATGGCACGCTCATCAGCAGTGGCGCGATCGCCGAGGCGTACTGGCTCGCTGGTGGCCGCGAGACCCTAGGTGAGCCGCGTTCTGCGGTACTGACCATCCCCGAGAACGGAGGCGGGGTGGCGCAAGTCTTCGAGTCCGGTTCGGTGTATAGCTCGACTGCAGGGGCTTTCGCCGTCCTAGAGCCGGTGCGCAGTGTCTACTTCGGCTACGCAGGGTCCGCGGGGGATTTCGGATGGCCAACAGGCCCAATGGAGTGCGAAGCGGGTGTGTGCTCACAGAGCTTCCAGGGCGGGGTGATCAGCGCCGCCTCGCAACGCTGAGTACCCCGGCGCAGCTCCCCAGTCGCCGCAACACTCTTGAGTAGGATGGTGCGGTGAGTCTTGTGGATGAATCGGTGGCCTCCGGCGTGGCGAATCAGTCGAGACGGGCCCCCGACTCACTTCTCGCACTCGGTGTTGCGATCTCGGTTGGAATTCTGGGCCTGATCGCAGCGTGGCTGGGAGTCCACTTCTTCTATGTCGGAGACAACCCGGAATCCTTCATTCCGCTCTGGCACCACTTCGGCACCCTGCTGAGGAGCGGCGAATGGCCGACGATGGAGCCGTCAGGCTGGATGGGCGGCAACTACGTCGGAGAGGCCGCCTACGCCCAATGGAATCCGATCCTTCTAGCGCTCTATGTCGCGGTATCGCTCTTCAATGACATGGCCCTCGGCGCAACGGCTGCGATGGTTTCACTGCTGTCGCTCCTAGGCGCAGGCTCCTATCTGCTGATGCGGGCATACGGAGCACGTCAGGCCGCAGCTGTCGCACTGTCCGTAGCTGTGCCCGTCACCGGTTTCACTCTCTTCTACGAAGCGGCGGGGTGGCCTGCCGGACTTGCGGCCTTCACCGGTGTCACCTACTTCTGGCTCGCGGTGCGAAAGCAGTCAGTCAATAGCTGGCCACCAGCAGTGACTTTCCTGTTCGGTTATCTGGCCGTCACAACCGGGAACCCATACGCGCTCCTCGGTGTGCTCGCGGTGCTTGCGGGGTCATTCTTTGAGCTGCTGATCGCGAAGTCGTGGAGGCAATCGGTGGAGTTGGTTATCACCGGCCTGCTCGTCGGAGTCGTATCGCTGCTCGTCTTTCTCCCCCTCCTCGGAGTCCAGCCGGTCACGGTTAGACAAGAACTCGCGGGGATCGTCAACGACACATTCCTTGTTCCGGACCTTGGAGACCTCGCAGCCTCGAGTACGCCCTCGTACCTGCCTACCATCACCAACTGGGGCGGGGCCCTCGTGGAGAGCCTTCCTTCGGTGTACCTCGCATGGTTTGCTGTCCCGCTGCTCCCATGGATTCGTTGGCGAGCGCTCTGGAGTGATCTCCGAGTCCGCTCCAGTGTCCTCGTCGTCGGCGGCCTGTACGCATTGGCCGTGCTCGGCCCATCGAATCTGTGGCTCTTTCGCTGGCCGATCCGACTCGTCGAGTACCTGTATCTCGCGATCCTGGTAATCCTGGCTATCGCCGTGTCACGGGGCATCCACCCGGTCTCGAGGACCCGAATTGCCGCCTCGTCCGCCATCATTCTGTTCGGGAGCTTCCTCGCTGTATCGACGACTCCATCTGGCATTCGATTGCACATCATCGCGCTCGTTCTCGTCAGCGTGCTCTTTCTATCTCTTGTCGTTGCCATGCAACGTCGAGGTCTCGCCGCGGGCGCCGGCGTTCTCGTAGCGGGGATCTTCGTCGTCACGGCGTTCCAGGCAGCCGTATACCCGCAAGGCGCGCGGACGTTCATCGTGCCCTCGAACATCAGCGAAATGACGGCCCAATCAGAGCAATTCGAGGGCAGGGTCTTCCAGCTTGCGCAGCAGAGCCTCGCGGGTCCCGACGCAATCAACTCCGCCGCGCTGCTATTTGGGAATCTGAGCGCGCCGCTCGGGTATGAGAGTGTGAATCGCTACTCGGGGATAAGCTTCCGTTCATTCGCCGAATTCATGTGCATCGACTACAAGGGCAACACCTGCCCCGAGACCTTCGAACGGCTGTGGCAGCCGGTCGAAGAAACTGACGGATCCGTCGCCGACGCGATCGGTGTCGGCACTCTCGTGCTCCAACGAGCCGCGTACCCCGACGCAATTACTGAGGGTCCGCCCTCGGGGTGGCACGTGGCTGAGTCGGACCCGATACGGGTGGTCTGGGTTCGCGATACGCCCCTAGTACCGAACGGTCGGGTGTCGGCCACCAGTCCAGGAGTGACCGCCCGAAGCGCGACCTCAAACCCGACAGAAGAGACGGTTGAGGTGTCATCGGATTCCGGTGGAGTCGTCACATTCGCACGCCTCGCGTGGCCGGGATACTCCGTGAGCATCAACGGCGAACCAGCCACCTATCAGCAGACACCGCAGGGGCTGATGCAAGTCCAGGTTCCTCCTGGTGACTCACTGTTGCAGCTCCGGTATAGCGCGCCTGGGCTCCAGTTGGGCGCAGTGATGACGGCAATCGCTGCCGCTCTCGCTCTTGTGCAGTCGGTGTGGTGGCTATCCCGTAGGTGGCGACGAGGACACACGCCTTCGACCGCCACCGAAAACCTCTCCCCCGGAGCACAGTGACATGAGCAAGTCTTCCCAAGATGCCCGAGCCGTGCGTTCCGAGGATGCCACGCTGACCCTGCATCGTCTGCTGTTCCAACCGCTCGAGAGCATCGCAAGCGAACAGCTGTACGTAAGCCTCCCCCGTGGTCGGGTTGTGCAATTGGCGCGAGAGTCCATCACGCTCGCCGCATTTTCCACCGCGTCGACGCGCACCTACTTCGGTCGGTTTCCGGCTGCCTACTACCAGCGGTGGACGTCCGTCCGTACAGTCATCGCGCGAGCGAATGTCACCGGCTCGGGGCGGATCCGCGCATATGCGAGCGACGATCTCGATCGAGAGAGGATTGTCGGAGTCGCAGACATCGACTCGACCGACCGGGAGGTCGAGATGGAGATCGAACTGGCCCTCGATCGCTTCCTCGACGGTGGCTTTCTCTGGGTTGACCTCGAATCCGGCGAGGGCGAGCTGACCGTGTCTGACTTGCGGTTTGAAGCGATCGATCCTGTCGTCGCGAAGCCGGTATCGATCGTGGTGTGCACGCACAATCGCGCGCCTGACTGTGCCAGCACGCTTTCAAGCCTCGCGAGCGACGAACAGGTTCTGAACAGGATCGAGCGAGTAGTTGTCGTCGACCAGGGAACGCAACGAGTAGACGCACTCCCCGAGTTCCCGAGCATTGCTGAGTCGCTCGGTGGCCGCCTCGCATATCTCACTCAGAGGAACCTTGGCGGGGCAGGTGGCTTTACCCGGGGAATGTACGAGCTGACGGAGGAAGAAGCCGACCGAAGCGCAGATATCATCCTCATGGATGACGATATTGTGCTGGAGCCCGAGACTCTGCTGCGACTCTCGGCGTTCTCCTCTCGAACGATTCAACCCGTGATCGTCGGAGCGCAGATGCTCTACCTCTATCACCCGAACCTGCTACACACCTCAGCAGAGGATGCGCAGCTGGACACCCTACGGGCGGGCGTACCCGTGCACGAGGACGAACAGGGGATCGATCTCACGGAGAAGTTGCCCTACCGCTGGGCCGAGGGTGGCTACAACGCGTGGTGGACCTGCTTGATTCCAACGTCCGTTATCCGCAAGATCGGCTACCCACTTCCTCTCTTCTTCCAGTGGGATGACATCGAGTATGGCCTCCGCGCGCGCACTGCCGACTACCCAACGGTGACCCTCCCTGGGTCCGCTGTGTGGCATGCGGACTTCGCACTGAAGGACCGGGACGATTGGTCCCGCTACTTCTCCTACCGCAACTCGCTGATTGTTGCGGCGCTGCACGGTGACTGGCGGACGCGCAAGGTCGTCGCCACCCTAGCCAGGGATCTGCGCGAGATGATCCTCTCCATGCAGTACGGACTCGCTGCCACCACCCTCGCTGCAATCGACGGGTTTCTTGCGGGACCCGAGTCGATACGCGCAGGCAGCGCGGAGCCTGTGGAAGCGGTGCGTCTGCTCCGCGGCGGCTTCCCGGATACCGTCCGCCACCGACCTGAGGAGATCCTCGAGAGCGGCTTGTTCTCGCTTCCTGCCATCCACTCCGGCGGCTACCCTCGCATCCCGTGGCTTGTGGTCATCAAGCGAACCGCGTGGCAGGTTCTCGGGCTCAACCGGCTCATCGGAAAGATCTCCTCCGCGGACAGCAACTGGTATCACTCCTCACAGTTCCGCCAGGCCATCGTTACAGACGCGGCACTTGACACCTTCCGCATCCGCAGGTTCGACGCCAAGACGGCCCTCCGTGTTACCCGACAGTCTGTTCGCACTCTCGGCCGTCTCGCGCGACGCGGGACGGCTGTTGCACGAGAGTGGCACGGTTCGCAGGAGTCTCTCAGTAGCCGAGACACATGGTCTCGAATATTCCACCGCGACGAGCAGGAGGACCGATGACCGATCACGGCGCCGTCCCCTCCGGAATGGGATCACCTGCCAGGGGCCGGGGCCTGATCGATGTGTTCAGAAGGCGCTACCTTCTGACACTGATCGTCAACAAGGAAGTGCAGATCCGATACCGCGGATCACTTCTTGGATGGCTATGGTCCTACGTCAAGCCGCTCGTGCAGTTCGTCGTCTTCTATGTCGCGCTGGGCGTCTTCCTCGGCCTCAACAAGAGCATCGACTATTACCCGATATACCTACTATCTGGCATCACCATCGTCACCTTCTTCAACGAGGCGTTCTCCAACGGCACAAGATCTCTCGTCGACAACGCTTCTCTGATCAAGAAGATCTACTTGCCGCGGGAGATGTTCCCGGTGTCGAGCGTTCTTGTTGCGGGCGTCAACACACTTCCTCAGATCGCCGTTGTCATCGCGGTGTCACTCTTCTTTGGCTGGACACCGTCCGTTGTTCAGATCGCCGCCCTCCTCTTCGCGCTTGTCATGGTTGCGATACTCGCCACGGGCCTTGGCATCCTCTTCGGCGCAATCAACGTCACCTTTCGCGACGCGCAAAGTTTCGTCGACGTATTTGTCATGTTCGCCATTTGGGCCTCACCGGTCATGTACCAATGGCAAATGGTCGCGTCGGAACTCTCGAACACTGCATTTGTGCTCTACCGTCTCAATCCCTTGACACCTGCTGTTGAGCTATTCCACTACGGTCTGTGGTTTCCCCTGAACCCAAGCGGCGCCCAACCGCTGCCCGATCTCTGGCTGTACGCGAGTATCGGGTTCCTGGTCGCGCTGACGGTGCTCGTTCTCGGACAGGCAGTTTTCAGACGTCTGGAGGGTCGCTTTGCCCAAGATCTCTAGGACAAACGCGGCGGTTATCGTCGATGATGTGCACAAGAGTTTCACCCTGCGCCACACTCATTCCATCAAAGAAACGGTCGTCGCCGCATTCAAGCGTAAGTCGCTGTCTTCCCAATTCCACGCTCTCGATGGCGTCTCGTTCGAGATCGATGAAGGTGAGTCCGTCGCGCTCCTCGGTTTCAACGGTTCGGGGAAATCCACGATGCTCAAGCTGATCTCTGGAGTGCTGCGCCCTGACAGCGGCAGAGTGCTCACTCGGGGTAGGATCGCAGGCCTCATCGAAGTCGGGGCAGGTTTTCATCCCGACCTTTCGGGCCGAGAGAACATCTACCTGAATGCCGCTATTCTCGGGATGAGTAAGAGCGAGACGGAATCCCGCTATCAGGACATCGTAGCGTTCAGCGAGATCGAGCAATTCATCGACACCGAGGTCAAGCACTATTCCTCCGGCATGTTTCTCCGACTCGCTTTCTCTGTAGCTATCCACACCGAAGTGGACATCCTCTTGATCGACGAGATTCTCTCCGTTGGCGATGAGCCTTTTCAGAAGAAATGCCTGGCTCGAATCCGTGAACTCCACGAAGCAGGCAAGACCCTGATCGTCGTGTCACATGACCTGGACATGGTGTCGGACTTGTGTGAACGAGGTATCCTTCTGCGCGACGGATCGGTGGCGTTCGATGGCGATAGCAAAGAGGCGGTCGCGCTCATGCGACGCTGACGGCCCTGTCCTCACAGGGTCGATCTGTGAACTCGCAACAACCACCTGCCCTCACAAGTCGGCATGCAGCTGCCACACCCGCTCGCCGGCTTCTCGCCACGAGAAGGCCCGTCCGCGATCGGCAGCGAGCGTGGCCGCGCGGCGGCGCTCGGCATCCGGCCCAAGAAGTGGCGCGACGGATGCCGCGAGGGCATCCGCTCCACCCTCGATGACCGGTCCCCCCTCACCGACGAGTTCGCGATGGACCGGTGACGCGGCGGCAATGACGGGAACCCCGAGCGCAAGCGCCTCCAGCACACGCCACCCGTAGGAGGGCAGTACGCCGGGAGCGACGAGAACGGATGCCGACGCGATCGCCGACGCGCGGTCTGCCGCATCCACGGCCGGGGCCAGGACGGCCGGGGCCAGCACGCCCTCCGCGTCTGGCGGCGCACCGAGGACGATCACAGGAGCCTCCGGAACCTCCCGCCCGAGCGCGGCTATCAGCTCGCCCAGCTCCCCCGCCGAAACCCCCGACCCGTCGACGACGACCGCGCCTTCGGGCACGCCCAGTGTCCGCCGACGTCCGACGGCATCCCGCGGCTCGGCGAATCCGTCCGGCGCGGCGCCGGCGATCACCCGGATCCGGCCGCGCAGCTTCGTGCGCTCCGCCAGCTCCTCCGCCATGGCGTGCAGCGGCACGACGACGGCATCCGCGTGCTTCTCCGCGCGCTTGAGCATCGCGCGGTGCCACGCAACTGACGCCTTCGAGACGCGCTCCGGGTGGGTCCAGGGCGTGAGGTCCCAGATCGTGACCACGGTCTGCTCGTGGTTGTGGACGCGGTCGTGACGCACGAGGGGCGCGAACAGCGTCGGCGAGTGCAGCATCCCCGCCCCGAGGCCGCTGGGAAGGCCGAGGGAGACTGCGGTGGCGAGTTCCCGGCGCGGGATCGGCGAGGACTCGACCCCGGCAAGGCCCTCGAATGCCCGCACCTCGGCGAGCGCGTCGTCGCCAGCCGCAGGAACAACCCCAGAGACCTCGCATCCCCGTGGTGCGGCAGCGATCAGGGCGCGCGTGAGCTCCCGCGAGGCCATCGCGAGGTCGGGATCGGTGGGGGCGACCAGCTGATCGAGCACCACCCGCAATGTCGTCGTCACAGCATCGAGCCTGTCGTCGGGGAAACCGGGAGCCTCACGCGCTTACGCACCGGGCGTGGGTGTGGGAGTCGGCGGATGCAGCGTCTGCTGCAGGTAGCTCTGAATGAACGCGACATCGTCCGCCGAAAGCTCCTCGGGGATGACGCCGATGCCACCGACCGAACTCGGAGTCAACTCGATGGTCGTGACCGGCTGCTCCTTCGACTTCAGCGCAAGCTCGGCGAAGTAGGGCACCATCGACTGCGGAATGTCGGTCTGCACGATGGCCGTACCGGCGGTCAGGACCTCGTTGAACCGGTTGAGGACGTTCATCGGCGTGAACTGCGCGAGGATCGCCTCCTGCAGTTGCCGCTGGCGCAGCATCCGGTCCCAGTCGCTCGTGGTGTAGCGGGAGCGGGCGTACCACTGCGCCGTGTCGCCGTCCATGTGCTGGAAACCGGGCTCGATCCAGCCGATCGCCCACTCCTCGGCGGGTTGCCCGTCGTAGGAGGGACCGCCACCCTTGGGGAGACGCTCGGACACGTCGATGTCGACGCCACCGAGCGCATCGATGAGAGCCGCAAAGCCGTGCATGTCGATGAAGACGTAGTACGGGATCTCGATCCCAAGCAAACCTTCGGCGGCATCCTTCGTCGCCTCGATACCCGGCTCCGAGCCGTTCGCGACGGCATCCGGATACAGCGCATTGCCGTCACGGCATACTTCCACCTCGGTGCGCAGCTGATTGATGCCACTCCCCCACCCGCAGACCGGGTCCGAGTGACCGGTGTGCCCGTTCGGGTAGAGGTCTTGCATCGGGCCCGGCGCGAAGGGGACGTTGACCATGTCGCGCGGGATGCCGGTGATCGTGACGGCTCCCGTGTCGGCGTTGATGGACGCGACCGAGATGCTGTCGTACCGCATGGAGTCGCGGCCCTCGCCGCTGTCGGCGCCGAGCAGCAGGATGTTGTAATAGCCGTCCGACGGCGGCACGGAGGGTCCGGACTCGGCGAAGATTGCACCGAACGAATCGCGCACGCCCCCGAGCCGGTCGGATGCCCAGACCACGCCGCTGCCAGCGAGCACGAGCGCTCCGACGCCGACGAGCGCGACGGCGAATCGCGTGATCGACCCGGTGCGCACGAGTCGTACGAGGCGCAGGGTGTCGATCGTGAGGATGATCCACAGGAGCAGGTAGACGAACAGCAGGGCCTGGACGCCGAGCAGCACGAACCAGTTCGTGGCGATCGCGACGAACGCCTGCTGCCAGAGCAGGAGCGTGACGATCGAAACCGCGATCAGCGTCCAGCCGAAGAGAGTCGCACCGAGCCCGAAGCGGCCGAGGCGCCGGTTCCCCGCGAGAACTTGCGCTGATCCGGGGATCAGGAAGTTGAGAACCAGCAGCCACCAGGCACGCCGGGTCATCATCGTCCGCGATGCCGTGTTGGGGTAGCGAAGCGGACGGTTCTCGATCACCGGCCGCCTCGCTGATTGCTGCGCTCCGGCCGTCCGCGGGGGGCTTGCGACGCTCACAACGCCTCCTTGAGCCGCCGGTTCTTCTCCTCGACGACGCCCTCGAGTTCGCGCGCGTAGTTCTCGATGGCATCGGCATGCGCGGGGTCGGCGATTCCCAGCATCCGTACCGCCAAGAGGCCGGCATTCCGGGCCCCGCCGATCGAGACTGTCGCGACGGGGATGCCGGCGGGCATCTGCACGATGCTCAACAGCGAGTCCAGGCCGTCGAGGGTGGCCAGAGGCACGGGAACGCCGATCACCGGAAGTGCTGTGACGGAGGCGAGCATGCCGGGCAAGTGCGCGGCGCCTCCAGCTCCCGCGATGATGACACGGATGCCGCGCCCTCGCGCCTCGCGCCCGTAAGCGACGAGCTTGTCGGGCGTTCGGTGG
>NZ_JASBSF010000003.1 GCF_030149085.1 Microbacterium sp.
GGTCACGACGACAAGGCGCTGTACCTCGAGCATCGCGCCGTCGTGAACGGCGAGATCTTCGCCCGTGCGATCATCCGCTCGCGCATGCTCAAGCGCGCTGGCGGAACGGTCACCCACGACGAGTTCTTCGCCGCCGTCGGCCGCCCCGACGACACCCCGGATGTCTCGTCCTGGATCCACGACTGGGCAGCGGCATCCGCCCTCCCTCCCACGAAGGCCGAGGCGCCGAGCGTCTGGCGTTGACCCGGGCCAGATACTGGGCGCCGGGGCCGCGTCGCTAACTCCTCAAGATCGGGCCACACGGCAGGGTCAGCGCCGCCGTATGGGTCGACGCGGGCCGGATGTGAGGAGTTAGTGACATCCTGAGTCGTCCATCGCGGGTTAGCGCCCGACTCTCGCCGCGATCATGTGGTCGTGCTGCTGCACGGTTAACTCCTCATCCTCAAACCGATTCGGCCGGTTTCGCGGCTTAGGTATGCGCCAGTCGACGCGGATATGAGGAGTTAGCCACAGGCCAGACACCCGCCCCGGATGCCCGCCTGGCGCAACCTCTTCTGCGGGTCGCCCGGACGTAGGCTGATCGCATGCACGAGACCCCCGACACGGCGCCATCCGCGCCGTCGGGCGACCTGGCGCAGCGCGCGATCGACCTCGCCGCGCGTTGGATCGCCGAAGCCGCCGAGTTCCCCGCTGATGCCTCGGCCCAGCGCCTCGCCGGAGTCCTGAAGGATCCGAACGGCCTGCCGTTCACGATCGGCTTCGTCGACGGTGTCATGCGGCCCGAGAGCCTCACCGCCGCAGCATCCACGCTCTCTCGCATCGCGCCGCTCGCGCCGGAGTTTCTGCCCTGGTACCTCCGGGGTGCCGTGAAGGTCGGCGGGGCGGTGGCTCCCGTGCTCCCTTCTCCTGTCGTGCCAATCGCCCGCCGCGCCCTGCGCGAGATGGTCTCGCACCTCGTCGTCGACGCTCGCCCCGAAAAGCTCGGGCCTGCGATCGCGGCGCTGCGCGAGGGCGGCGCGAAACTGAACCTCAATCTGCTGGGCGAGGCCGTCCTCGGCGAACGCGAGGCGCTGCGCCGGCTCGAGGGCATCCACGACCTCATCCGTCGCCCCGACGTCGACTACGTCTCGGTGAAGGTCTCGGCGATCGCGAGCCACATCTCGATGTGGGCCTTCGATGAGATCGTGGATGCCGTCGTCGAGCGCCTCACGCCGCTGTACCTCACTGCCGCCGCGGGGCTGCCGGAGAACGGCGGCCGCACCTTCATCAACCTCGACATGGAGGAGTACCGCGACCTCGACCTCACGATCGCGGTGTTCACCCGCATCCTCGAGGACGAGCGGCTGCGTGACCTCGAGGCGGGGATCGTGCTGCAGGCCTACCTGCCCGATGCGCTCCCCGCGCTGCGGGAGCTCACGGCCTGGGCGCGCCAGCGCGTCGCGGGCGGCGGTGCTCGCATCAAGATCCGGCTTGTCAAGGGCGCCAACCTCGCGATGGAGCGGGTGGACGCGATCATGCACGACTGGCCCCTGGCGACCTACGACCGCAAGCTCGACACCGACGCCAACTACCTGCGCTGCCTCGACGAGGCGCTGCAGCCGAAGAACACGGATGCTGTGCGGCTCGGCGTCGCGGGGCACAACGTCTTCGACATCGCATACGCGTGGCTGCTGGCCGGCGAGCGAGGTGTGCGCGAAGACATCGAGGTCGAGATGCTCCTGGGCATGGCGCAGGGGCAGGTCGCGGCGATCTCGCGCGAGGTCGGACACGTGCTCCTGTATGTGCCGGTTGTGCACCCGCAGGAGTTCGACGTCGCCATCAGCTATCTCGTGCGCCGACTCGAAGAGAACGCATCGAGCGAGAACTTCCTGTCGGCAGCCTTCGATCTGGCCGACGATCCCGCGCTGTTCGAGCGGGAGCGGGATCGCTTCATCGCATCGCTCGAGAGGGCTGCCGATCCGGCGCTGCCGATCGGGACCAACCGCCGGCAGAGCCGCGTGGCCGAGGAAGCCGCCGACGGATCCGCTGATCCGCGCATCCTGCGAGATGCCCCGCCGCCCCATGTCGGTGGTCTGACGCAGGCCGTGCTCGGAATCGCCAGCTCCGCGGCATCCGACGATGGAATCGCCCGCTTCGGGGGCGTTGAGTACGTCGAGACGGCGATCTACTCCGCGACCGAGTCCGACGGCGTTGCAGCCGGCGCGCCGGGGTTCCGCAACGCTCGCGACACCGACCCGGCTCTGCCGGCGAACCGTGAGTGGGCCCGGCAGGTGCTCGAGCGCATGGCGGTTTCGACGGCAGGGGATGCCACGATCGAGGCATCCCGGGTCGCGGACGC
>NZ_JASBSF010000007.1 GCF_030149085.1 Microbacterium sp.
CCGAGCAGCAAGTCGCAGCGGGAACACGGGCAGGCGGCAGAGCACGCGTCAGCGCACCCCGAACTATCGTGAGACACGTCGAGGTCCTCGGTTGGAGCAGCAGTTGGCGCTACTGATCCTCGGGGACCTCGACCCCTACCCACCGAACCTCACCCGGCGAGCCTCACCCCCACCGAATGTCCGAAGAGCCGGATAACGCAGCCCCGCCCGCCGGACGAGGCCTTCGACCTTCGAATGGGTGAACGTCGCGTGGGCGTCGTCGACAGCGATCTTGATCCGTTCCTCGAACACCACCCCGAGGGTGAGGGCATCGTCCTGGGCTTCGATCGCGTCAACCAGCGACGCGACGCCCATCTCGCGCAGCTTCCGCTTGGTCTCGGAGTCGAGCCGGCTCATCGGCTCTCTCCTGCGTAGTAGTCGGCGCCGCGGACATACCCCGTCGGCTCTGGTGGTGTCCCGGGTGTCGCCCAAGCATCACGGTTGCCGGGCTCGTCTTGCCTGGTCTCGAGGATGGGTCGCAGGTGCGCGTAGCGCGGCGACCTCACCCGGGACGCGAGAGCCACGCCGGCGGCGGCTTCGACGCGGTCGGCGGAGTACCGGCGCGTCATGCGGAGTACCGCCAACGCGGCACTGAGGCCTTGCTCGTCGACGGGGACGGACTCGAAGATCCGGTTGATCACGGTCGTGGTGTTCTCCCCGACCCTCGCAGCCCATTCCCGGACTCTCGGGGCGTCCCACTGCCGATACTGCGGACCATCGGGCAGATCACTGTCATGCGTGCGGTACTCGTTCACCGTCCCGGCCGGAGCGAGAAGATGACTGGTCAGCCTGTCCTGCCCGGTGAACACTTCGAGCATCCTGTCGGTGACCCGCAGATCGACGGCGCGGCCGATGTGAACGTAGGGGACGGAGTAGAAGTTCTTCTCGAACACGACATGCCCGTTGCGCTGGACCCGACGCCCGTAGACCCACCGGGAGATCTCGAACGAGACGGCCGGCAGCGGGCGCAGCAGCGGTTTCTCCTCACCCTCGAACACGCCCAGCCGGGACCCGGCGCGCTTCTGGAACGGCTCCGCGTTGAACGCCGTCATCCGCTCGTAGACCGCGGCCCGCAACTCCGGCAACGTCGCGAACGACTGGTTCCGCAGCGCCGCGATCACCCAGGTCGCGATGTTGCCGACGGTGTTCTCGACGCTGGCCTTGTCCTTCGGCTTCTTCACCCGCCCCGGCAGCACCGCCGCCGAGTAATGCGCCGCGAGCTCCCGATACGCGTCGTTGAGGACCACCTCACCCTCCGCCGGGTGGGAGATCACCCCCGTCTTCAAGTTGTCCGGGACGATCCGGGGAACACTGCCGCCGAACCAGTCGAACATCGCGACATGGGCGCGCAACCAGGTGCCCTGCTTCATATCCAACGTCGGCTCGACGAACGCGAACCTCGAGAACGGCAACGCCGCGACGAACAAGTAGACCCTCGACACGACACCGGTGACCGGGTCGACGAGCTGCATCGTCTTGCCCGACCAGTCGACCTCGACCGACTGCCCCGCCTTATGACCGACCCGCGACGCCGCCCCGGTGACCAGGACGTGGTGCTGGTAGGACTTGCAGAACCTGTCGTACCCCATCGCCGGCTCACCCCGGCCTCGGCAGGAGTCGACGTACTCGCCATGGAGCAGCTTGAGCGTCACCCCGACCTTCGCGAGCTCCCGGTGGACCCGATCCCAGTCCGGCTGCGCGTGAACACTGTCGTGCTCACCGCGCCCGGGAAACAATCGCGCATACACCTCCGCGTCATCGAGACCGGCGACATCGTCGTAGCCGATGCCCTCCCGGTCGGCGGCGCCGAACACCGCGATGACCGAGTGCCGCGACATTCCCTGCGCCTCGATCTGCCGCTTCGAGAACCCCTCCGCGCGAAGCCTCAGCACCAGCTTCACCTTGATCCTGCGTACCATCCGAACTACTCCTTCTGCCGCGTGATCAGCCACGCGGCAGAAGGAGCCTACGAAGGTGGTGCTGAAGCCGAATATTCGGTGGTGCTCAACGACGAGAACACGTTGCTCAGCGAGCGGTGCTCAACCGCAATACCGATGGTGCTCAGAGGACCGAATACTCACCCGGGCCGGTACCGGGCCGGGAACTCGGATGAAACCATCGAGCACCAGTCATCACCAACGAGCACGACTTCCGCGGAATCACGGGGCAAACGAGCACTCGTGAGCACCCGTGAACCCGGCGCATACGACTGAAGTCGTGAGGTCACGGGATCGACGCCCGTCGGAGCCACAAGGGTGATCGTTACAATCACCCCAGAAACCCTCGCGTAGCTTCTACATCGCGGGGGTTTTGCCTTTCCCTCTCAGTAGAGCTTCGACCGAGTTGCCTCTACAAACTTCGGAACGCCGGCACGCGTGAGCGCCAGCAGGAAATCATCGACGGTCATCGTCGGAGATTCGTACCCCGCGACGAGCTCTACCAGGCCACGGAGGGTAGGCGCGTGGTAGAGGTCGAGCTGATTGATAAGGAAGTCGTCGGGGTGAACAACTTCGAGGTCGAAGCGCTCGACGGCTTGCACCGGGAAGTCCTTCGTGTTGAAAGTCACCAGCACTTCGGCACCGCCGCGTATCGCGGCAGCGAGAACGTGCCGATCCTTCGTGTCGTTCGTCATTGTGGGCACCAGGTCCTCGTAGCCAGTGACCATTGCGTCGGCGAAGTAGTCCTCCATCGTGCTGACGCGCTTCCGAACGAGCGCCGGGTCCTCACCGTTCTTGACAAGGTTCTTCGCCAGCTCGAACAGAACGTCGTGCGACCACAGAGGCCGGAACAGTCCGCGGTCAGCGAGTTCTAGGACAAAGTCGTTGAGCAGCGCGCCGTAGAGGACGTTGGTGTCGAAGAAGGCGGGGAAGCTCACTCAGGGTCCAGCTCCGCACGACGTTTCACCTCGGCCGGGTCACCAACCTGGACCTTCGCCTCGAGGCTGGCGCGCTGCAGCTCGCGCAGGGCAGAGCGACGCTCGGCACGGAAACTCGACTGGTAGGCGACGAGATCCTCCAGACGGACGCGACGGTGACGACCCGGCTTGTCGAAGGCAATGTCGCCAGCCTCGAGGAGACGGACCAACGTCGGGCGACTGATGCCGAGGAAGTCCGCAGCCTGCTGCGTCGTCATCGTCATCCCCTGCGGCACGATCGTGATGCCATCACCTGCGGCGAGCGCGTTGGTCACCTGGTCGAGGATTCGGAAGATCTCATCGGGGATGGGGCGAGCGTTTCCGTGAGGGTCCACGAGAGCAGCCTTGGACGAGTTCCGCGAGAGAAACACTTCGAGCTCTCGTATCAACTCAGCGAAGTCGAGAAGCTCTTCGCGAGCGTCTGCTTCGGGCAAGTAGGTCTGTGCCTTGCGGGCACCGCGGGGCATGTCGGTCGAGGTGCTCATGATCTCCACGTTACTTAGCAAAACGAAAAAAACGAACACCTACTCTGGACTAGTGGACCACTCCCTTTCGCTCGATCAAACTGCGAGGAAGCGCCGCACAACAAAGCCATAGGCTGGCGGGATGGCTGCCGGCGCGACGATCTACACGTTCACCGTGACGCTGGCGGATGTCGACCGTGGCGTCTACGAGGATCTGTCGCTGCGGGCGGCGCGGCATCCGTCTGAGACCGACGTGTTCATGCTCACGCGCGTGCTCGCCTACGCACTGGAGTACGAAGAGGGCATCACCTTCACCGAAGGTCTCTCCTCGACGGATGAGCCGGCGATCGTGGTTCGCGACGCGACCGGCACCCTGACTGCCTGGATCGAGGTCGGCGCGCCGGATGCTGCGCGACTTCACGAGGGCAGCATGAAGGCCGAGCGCGTGGCTGTGTACACGCATCGGGATCCGACGAAGCTCGTTGCGAGCTGGGCTGGCAAGCGCATCCACCGTGGCGAAGACATTCCCGTCGTCAGCTTCGACCGCGGCTTCCTCGAGTCGGCGGCGTCGGGTATCGAGCGCCGAACGGCGCTGACTGTCTCGGTCACCGAGAAGCATCTGTACCTCGAGCTCAACGGACAGACGTTCTCGTCAGACATCCACTCCGTGTTCGCCGCCTGAGTCGAGCTCAGACCCCGCCGAGCCGCTCCGCGACCACGCGAGCCGTCGCCGCAGGATCGGGGCGATGTCCGCGGGACTCGGGCACGATGACGAGCTCTGCCGCCGGCATCGCCTCGGCGAGCGCACGAGATGACACCTCAAGCAAAGGGAACGTCTCGGCGCCGCAGAGCACAGCGGTCGGAACGTCAAGGCCAAGCATCCGCTCATCGGGAGAATCGCACGCGCGAGTGAGGGTTGCGTCGTAAACGACCGACTGCGCGAGACCCACCAGATGCGGGAACATCGGGCTCTCGCGGATCTGCTCGATCATCGCGTCGGGCAATCCCACTGCTTCTCGCTGGAAGATCGTGACGACCTCCTCGGGGCGCCCCTCGTCGAGCAGTCGCTGCAGCCGCTCGGGCAGGTCCGTGGCCACGTGAGATTGCCCGAAGCCCAGCGGCGGCTCCGACAGAAAGAGGTGCGTCGCCTGAGCTCCACGGGATGCAGCGAGCAACGCGAGCACCGCACCCGACGAATGGCCGAGGAGTGCCGCGCGACCACCCACGGCATCCACGACCGCTGCCACATCCTCCGCTTCGCGCTCGGGTGCGTAGGGCGCGGTATCTCCACTGCCCCCGCGGGCACGACGGTCGACCGTCACGCCCTGAAGACCGAGCGCGGCCAGAGCTTCCGCCAGCGGCGCGCCGTCGGTCGCGGTCGAGAAGGCTCCGCCGAGGATGACGACAGGCTGGCCCGACCCGAGTGTTTCGTAGGCGATGCGCGTGCCGTCCGCAGAGATGGCTGTATCCATGCGGCCGAGCGTAGACCTCGCCGCCGACACCGCAGAGAAGTCAGAAGGAGATGACGGTTGCCCCTTCGAGCGTGAAACGCAGGAACTCGTCGCGGGCGATCGACAGCACGATCCCTCGCCTGCCGAGGTCATCCTCGACGCCAGCCGCGCGTGCCGCGTTGACGCAGGCGCCGACACGGATGCCAGTCGAGATCAGCTCGTCGATCTGTCGGTTGAACTGCGCGTCGGCATCCGTCTGTGACAGCGTAAGGTGACGCTGCGCCGGACCGAACACGAACACCTCGACTGCCACATCGTTCTCGGCGGCGACCTCCGCGATGCGCTGAGGCACCCGCGTGCCGAGGGTCAGCGCGTCATCGTCGTCGTGGAACACGTGAACAACAGTCTTCTTCATGCTGCCATCTTGGCCCCCGGATAGGATCCCAGCATGCGGGGGCGAAGCGTCGGAGCGATCTTGGCTGTAGCGGCTACCGTGGTCCTCCTCACAGCCTGCACGCCGACCGCGGTCGATGATGCCGCTGCCGAGGCCTGGATTGACGCGACCAACGATGACCTGTCCGCGCGGGAGACGTTCCTGGGCTCGTCGTCGGGGATGCGGTCGGCGTCG
>NZ_JASBSF010000040.1 GCF_030149085.1 Microbacterium sp.
ACGAGAGCGTCGAACATCGCGTCGGAGGCCACGAGCGACCGGTCGGCATAACCGAGGATCCACTCGTCGAACGCGGGAACGAGCGTCACCGTTTCAGCAGACCCTTGCCAGTTCGAGTCGGCTGACGCGGATGCCGCGGCATCCAGATATACGGGCTTCTCGCCGAGCTGTGCCAGCTCGATTCGGTCGACGGATGCGGCGGCAGCGCGCAGCCCCGTCTTGGGAAGCTTCGTCCACCAGGCCAGGTCGTCGAGGGTCACCGGCCCCCGCGCGGCGACATAGCCCGCGACGATACGGCTGAGTGCGGCATCCGTGTCGGTGTCACGCTGGGTCGCCGTGAGGGTGAGGTACTGCTCAGATCCGTCAGGAGTGAACGCGCCCCAGTGCGCCAGTCCGCTGATGCAGAGGTGGACGAGGAGGTGGTATCCGCGCCCGCCGTCGGTCGAGATCCCGGCATCCTCCCAGGTCGCCAGGATGTCGGCGCGCCGCAGGGGAGCGGTCTCGAGCGCCGCGACGGCGACGTCGTGCGCGTGGTCGATCGTGCCGTCATCCAGCTCGAGCTGCTCCCGGCGGCGTGCCATCGACTGCAGCGTTCTGGTGCCGGTCAGGGCGAGGAGTGACGCCAGGTGCTCGGGGGTCGTCGCGAACAGCGTGCCGCGCATGGGCCAGGACCGCACCAGCGCGCCGCTGTCGAACGCTGCGCGCACATCATCGACGGTCGTTCCCGGGGCAGATCGCAGGGCGATCGCACGCAGGACTGCCGGAAGATCTTGGCCTTGGAGCGCGACCGCTCGATCCACCACCTCCCGTGGGGAGAGGGGCGAGCCGCCGAGCAGCTGGGCGCCGTGGCGTAGCCCGCGCGCCTGGTCGGGGGAGAGGGACGCCGTCATGTCGATCACCGTAGTACGAGCCGCCCCCACGCAGCCGAGGTGGGCGGTGATGCTGGATGACTGTTGCCTTCGCACGCCGGACTCGGTGCAGCTTGACGGGCGTTTGAATGTCGGACCCCCCTCGTAGTGTCGGGGGTATGGATGAGGTTGGTGCGGGTGATTCGGGGCAGTGGCCCGGCGCTTCGGATGCTGACGCGTTCCTGCATGAGGGTGATGTGTGTGAGTGGGATGCGGAGGTGGCTGGGTGGGTGCCGCCGCGACCTGACGCTGTCGCTCTCGTGGCTGAGGCCGCTGATTTGGAGGCGGTGTTTGCTGCGCAACGGTTCGCGCGGGTCGATGATCTCCGCCTTGAGGCCCTCGATGATGTGTCCCGGTATGGGGGTGGGTCTCGGGAGCTGGTGATGCGCTCCCTCCGCCTCGAGCTTGCCGCGGCGTTGCGGGTGACGGAGAACGCGGCGGGGATGATGCTTGCCCGCGCGGAGTCCCTCGTCCACTCGTACCCGATGGTGTTGGAGTCGCTCTCCCGTGCGGGTGTGACCGTGCGGCATGCGGAGATCCTGGTCGATGACCTGGACGTGTTGGACCCGGTGGTCGCGGCACGGTTGGTGGGGCGGGCGTTGGGGCTTGCGGAGTCGTTGCCGGTGGGGTCGTTCCGGCGGGCGCTACGCCGCCTGATCGACCGGGAAACCGCCCCCACGCTCACGGAGCGGCACCAGGTGGCGGTGCGGGGTCGCCGGATCGTGGTGGAGCCGGCGGGGGATTCGATGTCGTGGGTGCACGCGCTGGTTCCGTCGGTGGAGGCCCACGCGATCTATGGGCGGGTCACGCAGAAAGCGGTGGTGATCCGTGACCACGACCGCGGAACCATCCGCGGCGGCGAACGCGAGGGTGCGGGGGAGCGGAGTCTGGATGAGATTCGGGCTGACGTGTTCTGCGACCTCCTCATCGACGGAACAGTGCCTCAGCACCCGGAGCAGGCGCGGGGGATCCGCGCGACCGTGGTCGTGACCGTCCCGGCCCTGGCGCTGCTGGGCGCCGACGGGGTGACGGATCCGGCGGAGGTGGAGGGGGTCGGTCCGATCCCGATCGACACCGCCCGGGAACTGGCCGGTGGCGCGTCGGGGTGGATGCGGGTCCTGTCCCACCCCGAAACCGGTGTCGTGGTCTCGGTGGGGCGGACGAGGTATCGGCCGCCACCGGAGCTGGTGAAGCTGGTGACGTGGCGGGCTGACCGGTGCATGGGCCCGGGATGTTCGAAACCCGCCTCGCAGTGTCAGATCGATCACTCGGTCGCGTGGGCCGACGGTGGTGAAACCTCGGTGACGAACACGGCACCGTTATGCCAAGGCCACCACACGGTGAGACACCACGGCGGGTGGGTGATCACCCATCTGGATGACGGGTCGCTGGAATGGGTATCCCCACACGGTCGCCGGTATGTCGTGAAACCCGAACGGCACCTCCCCACCTTCTACCCCAACGCCGCCTGAACGGGAGGGGCCGGGGACGGGGGCGCCGCCTGAACCCGGCCCGCGGGCGGCAGGTGCGTTATACCGTGGGGGCATGAGTGCGACAGAATCAGCACGCGGCAGCGACGTGGCTCGCCAGATCCTGGTGATCGCGGCCTTCGTCTTCATGATCATCGGCGACGCGGTCGGCCTCGGCGCCTTCGGCGGCACACCGATCCAGGATGCGCAGGGCGGGTCGTTTTCGCCGGATGCCTCGTACCTCACGCCGGCGACCGAGGCATTCGCCATCTGGACGCCGATCTACCTCGGCCTCGCGATCTACGTCATCTGGCAGGCGCTCCCGTCGCAGCGCGCCCGTGACCGTCAGCGCAGCCTCGGCTGGCTCATCGCCCTCACGATGGTGCTCAACGGCCTCTGGCTCGTCACCGTGCAGTTCCTGTCGGTTTGGGCGACCGTGGTGTGCATCATCCTGCTGCTTGCAGCGCTCGTCGTCACCTACCTCCGAGCGGTCCGCACCCGAGAGCCGGGCGACGGATGGCTCGACGGCATCCTGATCGACGTCGTCACCGGCCTGCACCTCGGCTGGGTGGCGCTGGCCACCGTCGCCAACATCGCGGCGGCCCTGACGGCCACCGTCCCGGCCGACTGGGAGAGCGCGGCATCCGTTGTCGGAGTCATCGTGCTCGTCGTCGTGGCAGCCGTCGCGCTCGGCGTTTCGGCCTCGGGAGGGTGGCGCATCGCTCCCGTCCTGTCCATCGCCTGGGGTCTCGGATGGCTCGCCGTCGCCCGTCTGCTCGGTGACCTCATCGACGTGCCGATCGGTATCACGGCGATCATCGTCGCCGTGATCGTGCTCATCGTCCCGATCGTCGGCCGATTCATGCGAGAGCGGACGCTCGCGGACTGACACGCCGAAACCTCACCGCCCCGGGCGCGAAACAGCGACCTGGCACACTGAACCCCATGACATCGGGTGGCGTCGGACGCGTATCGGTATTGAGTATTGGCGAGGTACGGCTACGGCCACACAACATCGTAGGCAACGGCACTCCCATGCTGTGGTGGACGTTCACATCGCGGCAATGGACGGATCCGCTTCCCGTGAATGTGGTGCTCATTGAGCACGAACAGGGTTGGATCCTGTGGGACACCGGGCAAGCACCCGCGTCCGCTGACTCGCCGAAGGAGTACTTCCCCGGCGGATTCGTCGGTGCGGTCTACGCGCGGCAGGTGGACTCAACCCTCACGCCTGGGCAGGGGCTTGGCGAACAGCTCGAGCTCGCCGGTGTCCCCATCGAACGACTGAGCCTCGCTGCCATCTCGCACCTGCACTATGACCACGCCGGCAACATCGGCGAGCTTGCAGCAGCTGGGATCCCGGTGCTCGTAAGCGAGTCTGAGCATGACGTGCTCACCGGAAAGTCGCCGCACATGCACGGCGTCCTGGCCGAGTACCTGCTCGATGCCGGTGTCCAGTGGCGGCCCGTGACGTTTGCCCCCTCGGAGGATCCCGCGCTCGTCGACTTCGACGGT